>CADARW010000007.1 GCA_902790405.1 uncultured Bacteroidia bacterium | reverse complement strand
TCGAAATTTTGTAAATTGATGTAATGTGTTGATAATTAAATTTGTGGCACTTCTATTCAATGCGCTCCTTAAACAAGTCTTCCATTGTTACTTGACTGCTAATATCGTCGGAATAACCGCCCTTTGAAAGTCCGTAAGTGGTAATCATAGTTATCTGTACAGGTTTCTTTGTTTTGCTTTCGCGTACGAACACTGAACGGCGGCGGCGTAGCTTTTGGTCGTCTTCCTTGCTTACGGAGTAGGTGTCGTCGGAATACTTCATTTCGCAAAGGTTGATAATGCCGTCGTTGCGGTCGATGAGCAGGTCAATCTGGACTCCAATCTGGTCAGTGTCGTCTGGTTTTGGCTTGAATGTCCACGAATGTGCCGAGCTTATTACTGCCGAAAATCCTAATGCCGCCTTGATTTCGGGAAGATGCTGCAGGCAAACCCTCTCAAATGCAAGTCCCGCCCAGGCATTATGTACCGATGTGTCAAGGCTCGAACTCCAGAAATGCGGGTTGTCGTTTTTATTTTCCTGAATAAACTTGAAATAAAACAGGGTGAAATTGTCCATAAGCTGATACATTGCGTCTTTGCTTATTTTGCCTAGACAGGTGTATTTCCTGATGAATCCGCATTGCTCAAGTTCTTTCAGCGCCTTGGCAAATGTCTTGTTGTCGTCCAATTTCGTTTCGGACAGGATTTCGTTTCTTGTCAATCCCGATTTTTTGGTGGAAAGTGCTTTTATTACAGCGATATGTGGTTCTGGATTTCGGAAAAGTGAAGCGTAGAGTGCATCGAATTCCCTTGTCATTTCGCCGTTCTCTGCAAAAAACATCCTGTCGAAGTTCTGAGCAACGCTCTTGCCCTTTTGCAAAAAACTCCAGTAGTATGGAATACCACCAAGAACCATATAGGCATCAAGCAGTTGTTTGCGCGTGTAGTTGAGTTTCCTTGACTTGCAGTATTGCTCGCATTCCAAAAGCGTGAACGGGCGCAAATAAATTTGGTGAGTAAGCCGGTTGTGCAAACCACCGTAGTTCATTATTATCTTATTGGTAATCCACGATGTAGCACTACCGCAAACAATTACAATAATGTCTTTTCGTGCCGATGCCCATCCATTCCAAAAGTGGTCGAGGGCGCGTATGAAATTTGAGTTTGGCGTATCCATCCAGGGCAATTCGTCAATGAATACTACTTTTTTGTTTTCCTTTGACTTTTGCAACAGATTGCCAAGCTGGTGAAACGCCTCGTGCCAATTCGGCAGTTGCGGACATTTTCTAAGTCCGTATGCCACAAGCGAATGTTGGAATTCTGCCAACTGTTCCTGAAGGCTTGCTTCCAATATGCCAGTATGCTGAAATGCAAAACTACGGTTAAATGTTTCCCTGATAAGGTATGTTTTTCCAACACGCCTGCGTCCATATATGGCGACAAATTCCGACTGGTCTGATTCCAGAAGGTTGAGCAACTGCCGTTTCTCTTCATTTCTTCCCGTTAACATAACTGTATGTTTTTACGCCACAAAGATACAATTATTATTTTTCAATAGTGAGGAAATCTCAAAAAAAATCACACATTTCCTCACTGCCGAAAAATTAATTTTGCATTTAATTTATTTATATTCAATGTATTATGTGTATTTTTATGTGTAAATATTTTTAGTGTTTAGAATGTTGTATTATTGTTTCTGATAATATATACATTCTGTAATATATTGTTAATCAGTATTATAGTTGGATTTTACTATTTTCAATAGTGAGGAAATCTCATAATTTTAGGGAGATTTCCTCACTATACAACTCACAAAAATATATTGTATCGACGCAATGCATTGCGTCGATACAGATTGTTTTACACAAATATTTTTATTCCTTTGCAAATTGACATGATTGGGCTTTATTTCCCCAATTTCTCAAAATACAATTTAAATTCTGTGCCAACGCCCACTTCGGTATCAAAGTCAATTTCGACACCATTGCCGAACAGGATATTCTTTACCATACTTAAACCAAGTCCCATTCCCGACGACTTTGTCGTAAAGTTGGGCTGGAAAATCTTTGCCTTGATTTCGTCGGCAATGCCGCTGCCGTTGTCGCGGACAGACACAAAATAGCGGTCGCCATCATCAGAAATGGAAATCACAACTTCGCCCTTGCGTTCCTCGGGGATTGCCTGTATGCTGTTCTTTACCAAGTTAGTAAACACGCGCAGAATCTGGTCACGGTCAACCATAACAAGCGCTTCGCCATCGATATTGCTGACCTTGCGCACCTCCACGCCGTTGGTTCCGTTGTGCAAATCGACAATGTTCTCAATCACCTCGCACAGATTGACTTTCTTCTTGTGCGGTGCCTGCATCTTTGCGAATTCGGAGAACTGCGAAGCCGTTGCATCAAGCACATCTATCTGTTCGATAAGCATTTGTGGAAGTTGCTCAAGCATCTTTTCCCAGCCGGGAGCATTCTCCTGATATGCGCGCTCTAGATACTGTATGCGTAACTTCATAGGTGTAAGCGGATTGCGGATTTCGTGGGCAATCTGACGGGCCATTTCGCGCCAAGCCGACTCGCGTTCCGAAGCCGCCAGTTTCTGCGCCGACTCCGCCAGCTCGTCAACCTTGCGGTTGTACTCGTCAATCAGAAGGCCAATCTCGTCGTTGCGGTCGTAGGTCAGTTTCTTGGCACTGTTTATCTCCATTCCACGGATGGAATTTTGAAGCCGTGAAAGCGGGATTGTCACCTGCCGTGATACAAGAAGTCCGATTATCAAGGCTACCAATATGAGCAACAGGAAGATAGATGCAAACACCGCAATGTAGTTCGACATTTCCTCCTCAATGCCAGCCTCGGCGGCAAAGTACGGCAGATTTAAGTATGCGACCACCTTGTTGCTATTGTTCTTCAACGGCAGATACACCGACAGATACTCAACCTTGTCGATGCGCTCCTTGTGCGAGAACAGCTCGTCCTTGTTCATTATCAGATGCCTATACGAACTCGGGTCCATAAACATTCCCTTCAGTCCCTTGTCGAAAAGTTCGTGCCGCGACGACGACATAAGCACACCGTGAACATCGTAGATATTTATGTCAACATACAGAATGTTAGATAGATACACAAGAATATCGTCAACATACTGAGGACTTTCGCTCTTAAGGTTGTCGAGGTTTATCGAATGCCCTAGTTCCACCGCAACCGAGTGAACCTTGTCGAGCACGAGTTCGTTCTGTCGTTTTTCGTAAGTATCAACGATGAACACCACCGACACCACCATCGTCAGGAAAAGGCTGACTACCAGCACACCGATGAACGAAGCTCTGATTCGCTGTCCGAGGCTCGCGGTTTCTATCTTCTTGCCACGACCAATGCCAACGATGGCAAAATGGCACATATAAACAAGGAAAGTGCCGAACAGCACGAAGAAGAATATTATGAACACATTGGAGAATCCCGAATCGCGCTTGCTGAGAATCACCGTGTTTTCGCTGTCGGGGCAATATCTGAAATGCTTGTAGCCGTTGCTTGTGCTTACCGAATATTCGCTGAAATCGCTTTCGGGAGCAAGCGAGAACAGGTACTTGTACGAGCCGCGGCTTGCCACCAGAACGCCTTTGCTGTAACGCGCAAAGTCGTATTTCTTGTCGCTGTGCTTCAAAGCCATGCGTTTGTCGAGAAGCAAATCGGGATAGCCAAGTCCTTCGCTGAAAATCTTACTGTTAAGTTCGATGTAAATTTTCACAATCACAGTCGGCTCGACCATAACGCTGAAGATGCCAAGATAGGACTGGCGGCCATTATTATTATCAAGGTAATAGAAATTGGTGTTTGGAATCACAATGCCGCATTCGAGCAGCAAGGTTCTGAAATATTCGAAGCAACCAACCGACACGCCTTCGTCCTCGAGCATAAGACTGTCGGTATCAGCACAAATCGTCACCTGAGCATCGTAACGCTTGAGGTATTTCTTTGATGAAATTATTCCATTGATCACGCTGTCGGCAGAATCAAAGTCGTACTGCTTGACAAATTCTGTAATTTCCTTGTTTCCACGCATTTCGTTGTCGAACTCAATGAAATTGAACTCAACATCGAAGTCACGCTCGGCCGACATGTTGTATGCCAGTACCTTGAAAGCCTCGGCTTCCTTCTGCTGAACTCGGCTCGAAATGGAGTACGACACCAGAAGCGAAACCATTATGGCTAGAATTGTCCTGTAGAGGAAAGTGCGTTTGCCCTTGAGCATACAATACAGCAAGTAAGACCACATCAGCCACAGCAGGCAAGTCTGCACGATGACATTGTTGTCGTTGAACCAGCAAACCGTTGTGTATGCGGCAAGTATCAGCAAGACGAGCGGGAGTATCAGACGGATTTCAAGGAGTTTGTCGCAGATTTGTATTATTTTTCTGACGATGAAAATAGCTATGAAAATCACAGCCACCACTGATACAAGCGCCAGGTAACCATAACCGTCGGGACTGGAGAGGTTGGCAAAATTGAACGGAATCGACGAGTCGGCAACGATTTCAACAAGAAAATCGACCAGCAGCATCGAAAGCACCGACACTAAAACCGAGAATAATATGCTTGTCAATGTTTTAGAGAACCGTCTGTTTTCCAGAGCATTAAGATTTACATTGAAGTGTCGGCAGAAAAATATGCATACCAGACCAACAATGACAACCTTCAGAAGCATATCGCCAAACGAAGCCTGCAGGGTTGATGTTGACAGCAATTCGGGCGAGAACATCTTCAGGTTGCTAAGGTCGTCGAAGAAGCCTACGGCAAGTAGCGAGAACCTGACGGCAAGCATCACCAGCACGAATGCGACAACCCAAATCCACGACTTGGAGCTGTATTTCCGCGCCAAAGCTTCAAAAATGGAATATATGAGCAAAAGTCCGATGAGCAGGAAGCAAATCCGCATTACCTGAGGCAGAGAAAGCCTGTCCTGCATGTAGTTATCGTCGGTAATGCCGAAATAAATGTTCTTGTCGCTTGCCGGAAGTCGTACCGAAAGCGAATTGTCACTGCTGTCGGCAGAAACCACGACCTTTTTCGGCAGGTCGATGTCCTTGCCGTACGAAGTCACCAGCATGTCGTTCTCGTAGGAATATTCCTTTCGAATCTGGTAAAGTCCGACCACGGCGTTGTTGTCTTCGAGCTTCATACCGCAGAGGTATAGTCCGTTGTCGAGTTTCACAAGCCTGTCGCCAAGCGACGACTTGAATTCCACAGGCACGGGAATGTCGTTGGTTGACCAGTGCTGCAAGCGTCCGCGTTCGTAGTGGAAAAATCCAATGCCCTTTTCGGAAAAGTCGCCGGCCAACGAATCGAAAAACTCGACATTCACGCTGTCGGATTTTGTGGACGCGATTTTCAGTGCATCATCGCTCTTTTCGTTAATGTACAGATATTTTTCCTGCAATAAGATTTCAAGACTCTGCTTATCAACGAGTTCCTCGACATCGACAATGCCATCGCCGTGAGGCATAAACGCAAATACCGCCGCCACGACAGCAAGTATCGAGAGCAACGAAAAGTATAATATGCGTACAACCTTGGTTTTCATTTATTCGTGGTGATAAGGGTCGTTGTTGAGGATACTTAGTGCGCGGTAGAGCTGTTCGGCGAAGATAGCCCTCACCAGTTGGTGCGAGAATGTCATCCGCGACAGCGACAGCTTGTAGTTGGCACGTGCATATACATCTTCGGAAAATCCGTAGGGACCGCCGATTACGAACACGAGGTTCTTCAGTCCCGACAGCGACTGCTTCTCGATGAAGGCAGCAAACTCCTTCGACGACGGATTTTTCCCGTTTTCGTCGAGCAGAACGACAAAGTCTGATGGCGAAAGTTCATCGAGAATCTTCTCGCCCTCGAGTTTATTCTGCACGGCAGTAGTCACGCTCTTCGCATTCTTGATGTCCTTTACCACCTTGAACTCGAAGTTCATATAGCGTTTTATGCGCTTGAAATACTCCTCAACCGCCTGGTTTATATAGTCCTTGTCGGTCTTGCCGACCACAAGCAAAGTAATGTTCATAATTATCAAATAAAAAGTTTGTAAAGATAGGTGAAAGTTTTGAAAGAAAGGATATGATGACGGAAAAATTTAATAAAGGTGAAGATGGCTTGAAGAAAATTATTATTTTTGCAAAAATTAAAAACGAATGGCAAAGCCATATAAAATAACAGAATCGACGGCTGAAGAAGCGAATGAACCGGTTGTTGCATACAAAACAACGCAACAATCTTCACAAGGCATAGTTAATGATATACCAGAAGGCTGTATGTCATTAGACACTTTTGGAGAAATATTCCACAGAAAACTTGATGAATGTTATGCAAATCTACAAAGTAATTGTAAGCAATAAAGCATCATCAGACCTTGGCGACATTGCCAAATACATAGCAAACATATACCGACCCGATAGCGGTCATAAATTTGTCAATAAGATTCTTGGACGGTTAGCCTCGCTAAGTTATACTGCTGGCATATATAAGCATAGCAATTATATTACCGCAAAACAGATTCATTCAAATGCGAAGACATTATCAATTGTCAATCACAGATGGACTGTGATATTCCACACATACGACAATTTTGCAATTATAGATCGCATTATGCCATCAAAAATGATAAAAGAATAAAAACTATATTCATGAAAAACATACTCACATTTTTACTCGTTACCCTTTCTGCACTTACAGTTACGGCGCAGAATTATGTTACAATTGAGCAGATTAGCGACGGTTGGGAAAAGAAAATTATCACAGATGTAAAGGATGGTAGCATTCTTTCACTTGTAAAGGCATTTAACAATGTATGGCACAACCGCCCGACTACCGACCTGCTGAAAAATCCGGTAAGCAACAACGGCGAAGGCGACTACGATATAATTGTTGACAGCCCAAACGGTTATGTTTCGGCATTTGAACTTGGCGATGACGGTGAATCGTTCTCGGCGTGCGTGTGGAAACGAAACAACGGACATAGGCTTTTCGCGTTCGTGTTCCAGAAAATGCACGGACTGAGCATAAGCCAGATAATCCTGTTCTACGATTACGACCCTGACGAAGGCACACTCACGCCCGAGTACAACGAACTGTCAAAATTCTCCCCTTCATTCAACGACAGCTACCATCCAATAACCTATCTGTTACCACGAAAAGGCAAGGATATCGTTGTAAACGAATACTTTATGAACTGGTATTCTTCCATCAGACATATTTACAAATGGGACGGGATGGAACTTTATTATCATTCTGTTGAGATTGAGAAATTTGACGTTATTCGCAAAGAGTACGACGAAATGTACGATGCTTTTGAAGACTCAGATTTTACAAAATATATCCTTTACGACTTCGACGAGGACGGTAATCCAGAATTATGGCTTTCGTCGCAAAACGAAGAATATCAAGCAATTTATTCTATAGTTGCAGGCGAAGTAAGCATGCTCGCGTCAACATACTTCAAGACTCATTTCGTCTTTTATAGCAGTGGCGCCTTAGGTGTGGCTGGCGGATGCGGAACAGGGTGCTTCTATACAAACAGCATAGTGCTCAAGGACAGCAAGGCTTCAAACAGTTACGAGGAATTCCAATTGTACGATTTCGAAAAGGACAAAATCAATAACGAATATTCAATCAACGGAACCGAAGTTTCAAAGAAAGAAGGCGAACAAGCGTTCAAATCACTTGGCGAGTCAATAGAAATCAAGCCAATATTTAGGAACTTAAAGAAGTAGAGAAATACATTTCGCCGCTCCGACAAAAATTCCTTGTTCATAATTTCTGAATAAAAGTCATCGACGAAACTTCTCACCTTCCAATTTTTGACTAACTTTGCATTGTAAAAAATTGGTTCAATTTTTGCATTACAGATGTTGTTTTAAAACGCATACTAAGATGAAAAGCATACGACTAATAATTACGGCGTTGGCGATGCTGATAACATCGCTGGCATTTTCGGCAATTCCGCCAAAGGTTTTTGATGCAATGAAAGTCGGCAATTCTACCGAACTTTCGAAGTACTTCAACAATTCGGTAGAGGTGGCAATACTTGAAACCGAATCGGTTTACAGTCGTCAGCAGGCCGAACAAGTAGTTAAGAATTTCTTCGAGAAAAACTCTCCGAAGAACTTCACTCTGCTGCATCAGGGAGGAAAAAGTGAAGCTCAATACGCAATCGGAACTCTCGAAATAACAAGCGGCAAGAAATTCCGCGTTTACTTTCTCGTGAAGGAACAGTCGGGCACTCCGCTAATTCACCAGTTAAGAATAGAAGAAGAACAATGATTCCGGAAAAATATCTCACCTCGCTCATCGCAAGGGCGTTCGAGGAGGATTTGGGCGACGGCGACCACTCTACGCTGTCGTGTATCGACAAGTCGGAACAGGGAAAAGCCAGGTTGCTCGTCAAGCAAAACGGCATAATCGCTGGCGTTGAAGTGGCAAAAGCAGTTTGCAACTATTTGTCGAAAGACCTTAAACTCAACATTTTCATTCAGGACGGCACTCCCGTAAAGGTCGGTGACATTGTGTTCGAACTCAGCGGTCCACAGCACGATATTCTCAGTGCCGAACGCACAATCCTCAACTTCATGCAGCGCATGAGCGGAATTGCCACTGTCACAGCCGAATACGTGAAGCAGATGGAAGGTCTGCACACAAAAGTGCTCGACACCCGCAAGACCACACCCGGACTGCGTCTAATCGAGAAGGAAGCCGTGAAGATTGGCGGCGGAACAAACCACCGCATAGGTCTGTACGACATGATTATGCTCAAGGACAACCATATCGACTACGCCGGCGGAATCGAGAAAGCAGTTGCCAAGGCTCACAAATACTTGCAAGATACTGGTCGCAACCTGAAAATCGAAGTCGAAACCCGCAACCTCGACGATGTGCGCGAAGTATTGCGCATTGGTGGTGTTGACCGCATTATGCTCGACAACTTCGACATTCCAACCACACGCGAAGCTGTGAAAATAATCGACGGAAAGGTCGAAACAGAATCGAGCGGCGGCATAACAATCAGCAACATACGTCAGTATGCTGAATGTGGTGTCGATTTCGTATCGATTGGCGCACTTACACACCAGATAAAAAGCCTCGACCTCAGCCTAAAGGCAGTAAAGTAAGTTTCTGCCCCGATGAAAAAGTTCAATTTCCGCGCCCTGCTCTTCGGTTTCCTCGAAAGACTCGATGCCATGATAAAAATCATTGGCGATAAGATTGTCATACCGGGTTTCGGCGGATTTTCATTGTACTACATAGGCAACTTCTTCATAACAGGCTTGTCGAAAGGCTCTTTTACCATCCGCGCCAAAAGCGTGACCTATAGCCTTTTCTCGGCAATATTTCCCTTGCTGATTTTCGGATTCAGCTTGATTCCATTCATCCCGATTCCCGGATTTCAGGACACATTGATGGAAGTGATAACCGAAATGCTTCCTCCAGCAATCTACGAAGTTTTCTTCGACACCATATCCGACACAATACTCAACCCGAGCGGAACTTTGTTGTCTTTCGGTATCATAACCTCGCTATTTTTTGCCTCCAACGGCATCCTTGCAATCATCGAGGCGTTCAATGCTTCGTTCCACCATGTCGACAGACGCAATCTCGTCAGCAAACGCTTGATTTCCATTGCAATGGTCTTGATATTGTGCACACTGATAGTTGCAGCAATGACGGTTATAATCGGTGGTTCGAAATACATCGACCACCTTGTAACCCATCACACGACAATAGCCGACAGCACATTCTGGTACGTCTGCCTACACATTGCCAAGTGGCTGATAATCATATTGCTGTATTTTATGGCAATATCGTTCCTCTACTACCTGGCCCCATCAAAGAAAAGCCGCTACAAATTCATTTCGCCAGGTGCAATTCTGGCAACAATCGTGCAGATTCTCTGCTCGTCGGGATTCTCGTTCTACCTCAACAATTTTGCCAACTACAATAAAATATACGGCTCTCTCGGTACGATAATAATAGTACTTATGTTGTTGTACCTCACATCAATTTCGCTTATTCTCGGTTTCGAACTGAACCTCAGCATAATGTCGGGCAAAAAGAGTGACGCCGAAGAAAAGCAACGCGAAAAGGATAGATTTGAAATGTGGAAGAGGAATCACGTATTCTCCAACAAGTTCATTAGGGAGTAGAAGGCAAGAAGGCAAACAGGCTAACAGGCGAAAAGGCTAACAGGCTGAAGAAAAGGCTGAAAGCCATTTGTACAGACAATTCATTGCGTCTCAAAAACACCAAAGCCATTAAACATTAGTACTGTCGCGGCGCGCCACGACACAACAACAAGAAACCAAGAAACGGCTTTAGCCACAGAAACTCAGAAACTTTTTCTTCCTTGCAAAGGCTACCACCAGCACCGTCGACGATACCAAATATGAGCAAGAATTAACCACACAAGCACCATCTATACCCCATATCGGAATAAGCCAAAAGGATAATGACAACGTTGCCACAAGGCCCACAGACGACCTTAGCAACAATATTTTAAGCCGACCAAGTGCAGAAAAGTAATTGAAGAGCACTTGTGCCACCGAATTTGCAGCTATTCCAACAGCAAGAATCAATATCACAGTCTTCGATTCACCAAAACCATCTCCGAAAACAAACTCAAAAACAGACATCGGCACGCAGACTGCCACGGCAATACAAAACACTGTAATTGCGAATGTTACAAGCGTCACTTTACGTGTTTCGAACCACGCTCCGGAAGTATCCCCCATCTTCAGCACCTTTGAATATTGCACGAGCGCAATGCTACGACTAAAAACCCATATTGCTTCCGAAATTGTAACACCGACAGAAAAAATTCCAACCGCCGACATATTGGCATAAATGCCTATCAGATAAAAACAAAGTCTTGCGTTAAGAAATTGCATAAACGCACTCAGTTCCTCCTGCCATCCAAAATTGAAAGCCTTGCGGAAGGTATCGAAACTAAACGAAAAGCGTATCCGTCCGAAAATCTTGTGCGTGAAAATATGGCATAGCACAAGCACTAGGCCGTACGACAAGATTTGAGCGTAGAAATATGCATGATAGCCTGTCTCGGGAAAAATCCAATGAATCAAAAGCATGAAAATCAACAGCAAAGCCGACATCAGCAAAGTTGCGACATTGTACTGGAAGATTTTTTGCACGCCCAAAAACAGCGACGAGTGAAAAGTTATGCATCCCGACAAAACCGCCACCACGAAAAATGGGAGCACTGGCACCGACACGTCAACAAACGCTACTACCACAGCCGCAACCGACGACACTATAAACGTCCATAGGAATGCGAGTGTCGCCAATGGCGAATGCCCGATTTTCTTCAAAAAGAACGAAACGCTGCTGTTGGTAAGAATATTTGTAAACGTAGCAACCAGACTTATGTCGGCAACAAAGATTGCAATGAAGCCCTTGCCCTCACTTCCCCACAATTGAGTGGTAAAAATTACAGTGGCAAAGTTAAGCAAGAGTATCAGCACCTTGGTCGATGCTGTCACTATAAAATCCTTGTCTAAACTAAACGTCTTCATGTTGGAGATGCAAAAATACAAAATCGATTAAAATAAATGCATCTATAAAAATAAATATGCTTACCTTTGCGCGATTTTTATGGACAGCATAATCGCAATATTGTCATCAGAACCGTTTTTCTACGTCGCATTGGTTGCAGGCATAGCACTTTTGGTGTATGCAGGCGACTGGGTTGTGGAAAGCAGCAAGCGCGTGGCCGAATACTTCAACGTTTCGAAGCTAATCATCGGTGTTACAATCGTTTCGATGGGCACTTCGCTACCCGAGCTTTGCGTCAGCGTAAGCGCAGCACTCGAAGGCTCGGCAAACATATCGATAGGAAATGTGGTGGGAAGCAACATTGCCAACGTATGCCTCATACTTGGAATTACGGCAATCATCATTACCCTGCCCATCGCACGGTCGGTGATAAAGCGCGACCTTATGATACTCCTCGCTGCGACACTGCTGTTTGCATTCTCGCTGATCGACAACGAGATAAACATGCTCGAAGGCATATTCATGTTGCTTCTGATGGCTCTTTACATGTACCTGACTTTCAACAATGCAAAAAAAGAAGCCAAAGCCGAAGACTCCGAAACTAAACCCGACAGGTCGCACAACATCTGGATTTCGCTGCTGCTTGTAGTCCTAAGTTGCGCCGGACTGATTGCAGGCTCCGAACTGCTGGTTTATGGAGCCAAAAACATAGCATTGTCGCTAGGCGTAAGCGACAGGGTCATCGCGGTGACAGTTGTAGCCATCGGCACAAGTCTGCCCGAACTTACAACCTCGATCATCGCTGCCATAAAGAAGGAACTCGACATATCGGTGGGTAACATTATCGGCTCGAACATATTCAACATCTGCATGATTATCGGAATCACTTCGTGCATAACGCCACTCGAGGCCGAGCCGACAATCCTCAGCTTCGACGTATGGTTCCTGCTGGCATCGCTGCTGCTGCTAGGAATAACAATTTTCCCCATCAAGGGCAAAACCGAAATCGTACGCATCGAGGGCATACTTCTACTGCTGCTCTACATCGGATACTACGTTGCCATGGGACTTACCGGACAATTTGCCTCTCTGGGATAAAATAAATTTCGTCACAGGCTCATTGTGACAAAATCCCCCACCTTGTGACAAAATGCCAAATACAGGGACTAATCAATATTTTTTGTGACAAAGATTTCTGTCAATTGACAAAATTACTATTGCAATAAAAAATACGCATATATACTACTAAAAAAATATCTGTAATTATAAGTATATATTTTGTATCTTTGCGGTCTTAACAACAATAGACTGATGAGAAACATACATATAGCGTTAACAATCATAGCAATAGCACTTACAATGGGTTCGTGCAAAACGTTGCGACCATACGAAATGCTGCGCACCGACAAGGATTATGAATTCGCCCAGCAGGAATCTACACATGTCGAATACGTGATACAACCCAACGACAAGCTCAACATCAGGGTGCTGAACAACAACGGCGAAGCATATTTCGGTTTTGGCGGCGGGAACAATTCTAACAACAATAATTTCAACAGCACCCAGAATCAGTCCGGTTTTGTCGTCGAATACGACGGCAAGGTCAAATTGCCGATACTCGGACGAATCGACATCAGCGGAAAAACACTTCGCCAGGCCGAAGACACACTTGAACTGCTCTATGCGGAATATTTCCCCGATCCATTCGTACTTGTAGAAGCCAACAACCGCAAGGTTACCATGTTCATGAACGGCGGCTCGAGAGTACAGACTGTTCCTATAACCAACGACCAGTTTACCCTAATAGACGCAATCGCAGCCTGCGGCGGACTTACCGAAATAAGTCGTGCCTACCGTATAAAACTCATCCGCGGCAACCTCACCGACAAGCCAAAAGTCTACCTGTGGAACGTATCGTCGCTTGAAACTCTCGACGGCACAAATCTGCTGCTCGAAGCCAACGACATAATATACGTAGAAAGCCGTCCGCAACATGTGACAAGAGTACTTCGCGAAATTTCACCATACCTTACACTTGTGACAACATTAATGTCAGTATATGGAGTAATAACGGTTTTTACTAAAAAATCTGGCGATTCCGCACCAGCAACACCGAACTAGAACATGAAGAAAAAAAATAAGATACCAACCCTAAACCAGGATTTCGAACTCGAAACCTTCATTACCGTCTTAAGGAAGAACTTTATTTTCGTAATAATCTTCTTCGCTCTGGCAATATGCGGCGGTTATATATATTTCAGATATACCCAGCCTATTTACAGTTCCTCGTCGGTAATCCAAATTAAAAAGGAAAACAAAGCTGGTGAATTCCTCGGAATCAACAACGAAGTCAAGATGGAACCGACTATAGAAATCATGCGCTCCGAAGAATTTCTGAAAACTGTCGTCAAGAATATGCCGCTTGGCATAAGCTTCTTCACCGAAGGCGCTTTCCTCGTAAACGAAAACTACGGAACAATACCCATCAACATCGAATTCGACATTACCGGCTCGAATATTTACGACACCCCTATATACTACGAACGCAATAGCGACAACAAGTCGTACGACATAAGCATTGGCAAGAATGGAGCCTCGCACAATATCCCATACGACCAGCCTACAACTCTACCCGAAGGCATCACAATAACCATGTCGGCACCAACAAGCTCGTACAACGAAAAGTCGAGCCTGAAGGACAAATACTACTTCACAATCAATAGCGAAAGAGCTACAATAAAGGGAATATCACGCGGACTTAACATCAATGCGCTGAACAACGATGCTGGTACTATCCAGATAACCTTCGACTGCTTCAATGCCAACAAGTCGGCCGATATTGCCAACGCAATAGCAGAACAATACATCGAGTTCGACATTATGAAAAGCCGCGAAAGTTCGCTGTCGACCATTGCCTACATCGAAGAACAGATGGACAACCTCGCCGATGAGCTTTCGACAATCGAAACCCAGCTGCAACGGTTCCGCATAGCAAACGGAATAACCAATGAAGATGCAAAGTTGCACAAAAACAGCCTTGCCGAAGCCAAAATGTCAAACATCGAACAGAGAATTGCAGAACTGGAATTCGAAATCGAGACCTTGGACGAAATACAAAACGAACTGAAGACAAATCCAGACCTCAATGTCTACGAAATGATGGCTATGATGTCGGGACAATCGTCCAACGCCTTCATATCGTCAATGCTTCAGTCGCTGCAAGACCTTATTGCAAAACGCGAAACAATGCTTTTCGAAGTCACCGAGTCGAGCCACAAGATTGTTGTAATCGACAAGCAGATTGAATCGAAAAAGGAATCGATAATCGACTTCATAGGCAGTTCGAAGGCTAGGCTCGAAAAGCAAAAGTCGGAATACAAGAACAAAATGAAGGACATTCGCAACGGAATATTCGAAAACAGCGACTACGACGAACTCGAATACTCGAAGTTGCAGCGCATATACTCCATAAACGAAGCCTACTATTCGCAACTGCTCAAGACCAAGACCGACATTATGATATCGCAGTCGGGATACGTAAGCACCAACCTCGTGCTCGAGAAAGCAAGCGCTCCCGGCAGCCCAGTTTCGCCGATACTGTCGAAAAC
The DNA here is from genome assembly GCA_902790405.1 of uncultured Bacteroidia bacterium. GTDB lineage: Bacteria > Bacteroidota > Bacteroidia > Bacteroidales > ML635J-15 > Bact-19. The sequence goes on along the minus strand of CADARW010000007.1, from coordinate 17,104 downwards.
AATGACCATGTCGATATTGCTTGCCCTGGTGCTTTCGATATTGTTCTTGCTGGCTAGATACTTGTTCTACAATAAGATACTCAGCAGTAGCGACATTAGCAAATACACCGAAATTCCTGTAATTGGCGAGGTCGTAGCCAACAGACACAAACTTGACTTGTCCAAGGCTGTAGTACACAAGAATGCACGTTCGCACATTACCGAAAATTTCCGCAAGATACGAACCAACCTCGACTACTACCCTCTCGAATCAAATTGCAGAGTAATAATAACCACATCGACGGTACCTGGCGAAGGAAAGACATTCGTCGCCATGAACACTGCCGACATCTACGCCATGTCGGGCAAAAAAGTCCTTATTGTCGACTTCGACCTCCGCAAGCCACGTCTCGACCAATGCTTCGAACTCGACAACGACAATGGCACCTCGACAATACTTACCAACCGCAAGGACTGGCGCGAATGCCTGCATAAGAATGTAATCGAAAACCTCGATGTAATAACAAGCGGACCAATTACCCCGATTGCAGCCGAACTGCTGACCGGCAAGCCGCTGGAATCGTTCATGTCCGAAATCCGAAATGAATACGACATTGTAATCCTCGACACTCCTCCTCTAGGAATCATTCACGATGCCATAACAATCTCGAGATACGCCGACAACATTTTCTATGTAATGCGACATGGAGTAAGCGTCAAGGGCTACATCGAATACATAAACACACTGAAAGAAGAACACGGCATAAAGAACATATCAATAGTGCTTAACGGAATGCCAACAGGAAAACATTCGTCGTACGGCTACGGCAGATACGGATACTCAAGCTACGGGTATGGCTACGGATACAGCACCGATGATAATGACTCGGAAACAAAAAGTAAAAGCAAATTCAAAAAAATATTCGGAAAGGATTAACGTTACTGGTTATGGAATGGATATTATTGGCTAGCGCATTGGTAGCAGTAGGATTTTCGGCATTACTTGGGTTATTTTTCATAAAGGGCACTTTCAATTTTCTTACCAAGAGGACAAAAGGAAATGCAGAACGCTTCAGTTCTCAAAGCAAGCCCATATACGGAGGCATACTTTTCTACTCGGTATTCCTTTTATGCGCCCTGATATACTTCTTCTCCCCTCTTTACACACCCGACGAAGCCAACAATTTCATAGCCTTGATGATAATAATCAGCATTTCGTTCTTCATGGGACTTGCCGACGACCTTCTCAACACACCTCCGCTGTTCAAATTCATAGTACAGTTTGTATGCGCATTTGTCCTCATTAAGACTGGCATAGTCATCACCATATCGCCAATGCCTTGGGTGAACAACATTATCACCGTATTGTGGGTAGTTGGCATAATGAACTCCATCAATATGCTCGACAACATGGATGCCATAACTAGTTCGATAAGTCTTACAATCATTGTTCCATGCGTAATAATGCAGATTATTAATGGCGACACCAACATCGACACCATGGTGATGGTAACAGCAGCAGGTGCAATTCTGGGATTTCTTATCTACAACTGGGCTCCTGCCAAAATGTATATGGGCGACAACGGCAGCCAGTTCCTTGGCATTCTGCTTGCCTACATTGGAATAAAATATTTCTGGAACGGAATACAGATTACCGACGATATAAACTACGCTTACAACGCCAAGCAGTTCATAATGGTAGCATTGGCATTTATTGTACCGCTGTCCGACACGACAACCGTCACAATCAACCGACTGCTCAAAGGCAAGTCGCCATTTGTCGGTGGACGCGACCACACAACCCACTACCTGTACTACCGAGGACTGACAGTGCGTAAAGTGGCTGCAGTTCTTATCGTTTTCAACCTCATCGGGGTTTGTCTCGCCCAGGTTATCATGTATTGCCCTTGCTTAAACTACAATATTGTTTACGCATTTGCAATATATCCAGTAACAATATTCGCATTGCTATACATAAACACTAAAATCACAAAACAGAAATGACAGATAAAATCAAGATACCGCTATTCATTGCTCTAGGTGTCGCCGCTGGCGTACTGCTGACATTTGGACTGATGTCGCTCACGACCGACGAAGATTCTACCCAACAGGAAAACCACCACAAGGAAATGCCACTGTCGCCAACCTCGTCGCAGCCATTTATTCCCGACGAGATAATATTCTGCGAAGAACGAGTTCCACTTGAGAACTTTGATGTTTACGAAGCACTTGACTATGAGCTCGTTGTGAATATGTACCGTCACTCGGCAACGATAACCTATCTTAAGAAAGCCAAGAGATATTTCCCTGAAATAGAAAAGGTGCTGAAGGAAAATAACATTCCCGACGACCTAAAATACCTCTGCGTTGCCGAAAGTGGACTTAGCAATGTGGTTAGTCCAGCAGGAGCAACAGGTTTCTGGCAGTTCATGAAGTCGGCAGCAAACGAGTACGGCCTGCGCATCGACACCAACATCGACGAACGCTACAACCACCACAAGTCGGTAGTTGCCGCCTGCAAATACTTCAAGGATGCCTACAAGAAGTTCAAAAGCTGGACATTGGTTGCTGCTTCGTACAACATGGGAATGGGCGGCGTGAGCAAAAGCATCGAAAGTCAAAAAGTTGACAACTACTGGGATTTGCTTCTGAATCAAGAAACTGCAAGATATGTCTATCGTATCATTGCGCTCAAGCTGGTAATGGAAAATCCAAGCACCTACGGCTTCGACCTTGACGAAAAGGATTTGTACGAAGAAATTGAAACTTACACAATAAAGGTTGATACTACAATAACCGACCTCACTCAGTTCGCTATCGACAACGGCACTAACCTCAAGATGCTCAAGTATTTCAATCCGTGGCTTCGAACCAATACGCTGCCGAACCAGTCGAGACGGGAATTTGAGATTGAACTGCCGAAGAAAGGCATAAGACCCTGCAAAACTACTAAGTGATGAAGAATGAAGATGAGAAGATTGAAGTCAGGGGCGCAAGGATTCACAACCTCAAGAACCTTGATGTTGACATTCCACAGCATAAGTTGACTGTTGTCACTGGATTGAGCGGTTGCGGAAAGTCATCGCTTGCCTTCGATACAATATACGCCGAAGGGCAACGCCGTTACATGGAAACATTTTCGGCATACGCGCGACAGTTTATCGGTAGTATGGAACGCCCTGATGTTGACCAGATTACAGGACTTAGCCCCGTAATTGCCATCGAGCAGAAGACTACCGTAAAGAATCCGCGTTCTACAGTAGGCACAATAACCGAAATTTACGACTACCTGCGTCTGCTTTTTGCCCGCGCGTCAACGGCATATTCCTATGTCACTGGCGAGAAAATGGTGAAATACAGCGACAACCAGATAGTTGACATCATAACCGAAAAGTTTAGCGGAAAATCGATTTATGTTCTTGCACCGCTTGTAAATGGCCGCAAAGGTCACTACAAGGAACTTTTCGAGAATATCCGTCGTCGTGGCTACATGACTGCCCGCATTGATGGCGAAATCACCGAAGTGGAATACAATCTCAAGCTAGACCGCTACAAGAACCATTTCATTGAAGTTGTTGTCGATAAGCTCACAATAAAAAGCGACGACGACAGCCAGCGTCTGCGCAAGGCCATCGAACTTGCTATGCAACTCGGCAAGGGAATCACGATGGTTCTGGAAAAAGGTTCCGACAAGCCGTCGTTCTATAGTCGTTTCCTGATGTGTCCCACAAGCGGAATTTCGTACAAGGAACCTGCTCCGCACTCGTTTTCGTTCAACTCGCCGCAGGGAGCTTGCCCAAAGTGCAACGGACTTGGAACCATCATCGATGTTGACCTCGAAAAACTTATTCCCAACCGCGACCTTTCGATAAACGAAGGTGCAATAACCACCATTGGCAAACGCAAGGAATCCGTTCTGTTCTGGACACTTGACGCTCTTGCCGAAAAACTTGAGTTCTCGATGAAAACGCCGATTAAGGATTTGCCCGAAGACATTCTCGACACAATACTTTACGGCTACAACGGAAACCTCAACCTCAGACACACACCACTTGGCGAAGATTCCAACTACATCGTCACCTTCGACGGCGTGATAAACCGCATGAAGCACAGCAGTAGCGACGACGATTCGGACAAGGAGAACGCCAAGTTTACAAAATATGTAACCTGCCCCAAGTGCGGCGGAGCAAGGCTCAACCGCGAGGCTTTGTGCTTCAGGTTTGCAGGGAAAAACATTGCTGAACTTGCGAGCATGGATTTGCCCGAACTTTACAATTTCTTCGACAACCACAATGCCGAACTTTCGGAAAAGGAGCAAAAAATAGCCCACGAAATTGTGAAGGAAGTTAAGACAAGGCTCAAATTTTTGCTCGATGTTGGACTTGACTATCTTTCGCTCAACCGTCCAGCCGAAAGTCTTTCGGGCGGCGAATTGCAGCGTATTAGACTTGCTACGCAAATTGGTTCGCGCCTCGTAAATGTGCTTTACATCCTCGATGAGCCCAGCATTGGTCTTCATCAACGCGACAACCAGAAACTCATACATTCGCTCAAGGAACTGCGCGACCGTGGCAACTCGGTTATTGTCGTCGAACACGACCGCGATATGATTGAAAATGCCGACTACATTGTTGACATTGGTCCCGGTGCTGGTCGCAAGGGCGGACACCTTGTCTTTGCTGGCACACCCGAAGAAATGCAAACCGCCGACACACTTACAGCCAAGTACATCAGTGGTTCGTTGAAAATAAAAGTGCCGAAGGAACGCCGTCCATTCGACAAGGACAAGTGCATTAAATTGATAGGTGCAACCGGCAACAACTTAAAAAATGTAGATGTAAGTTTCCCCACTGGCATAATGGTTTGTGTGACAGGCGTTTCGGGAAGTGGAAAGTCGAGCCTTATAAACGGCACTCTCGTACCTATATTGAATAGGCATTTCTACCGCGCCGAAACTAGTCCTCTGCCTTACACAAAAATCGAAGGCATCGAAAACATAAACAAGATTATTGCAGTTGACCAATCGCCAATCGGAAGAACACCGCGTTCGAACCCAATGACATACACGGGACTTTTCACCGAAATCCGTGACCTTTTTGCATCGTTGCCCGAAGCAAAGATAAGGGGTTACAAGTCGGGGCGTTTCTCATTCAACATTGCTGGCGGACGCTGCGAAACCTGCAAGGGAGCCGGCGTGCGTACCATCGAGATGAACTTCCTGCCCGATGTCTATGTTCCCTGCGAAACCTGTGAAGGCAAACGCTACAACCGCGAAACCCTCGAAGTCAAGTTCAAAGGTAAATCGATAGCTGATGTCCTCAATATGACAATCAACATGGCTGTTGAGTTTTTCGAGAATATTCCGCAGATATACAAGAAATTAGTCATCTTGCAACAAGTTGGACTTGGCTACATAACTCTCGGTCAGGCATCGACAACGCTTTCGGGTGGCGAGGCACAGCGCGTAAAACTTGCAACCGAACTCATGCGTCGCGAAACCGGCAAAACATTATACATACTCGATGAACCGACAACTGGACTTCATTTCGAGGACATACAAGTGCTTATGAAGGTGCTTAACTCGTTGGTTGACAAAGGCAACAGCATGATTATCATCGAGCACAACATGGATGTCATAAAGTGTGCCGACTGGATTATCGACATGGGACCCGAAGGCGGTGAAAAAGGCGGAACGGTACTTTGTTGCGGAACGCCCGAAGAAATTGCCAAGCACAAGGAAAGTTACACAGGGCAATTCCTGAAAAAAGAACTAAAGCGTTAACAATGAGCATGTTTCTGAAAGACATATCAATAGTGAACTTTAAGAGCTTTGAGGAGAAGGAACTACAGTTCTGCAGCAACATAAACTGCATAATTGGCGACAATGGCGTCGGCAAGACCAATATCCTCGATGCCATCTACCACCTTTCGATGTGCAAAAGCTACTTTACGCAGCAGGACAGGCAGTGCATACGCAACGATGAAGATTTCTATGTTGTTCAGGGTGAATACGATATAGATGGCAAGAGTGAAAAGATTTACTGCGGACTGCATAGGGATGAGCGTCATAAGTCGTTCCGTCGCAACGGAGCCGAATACCAGCGTCTTACCGACCATATCGGACTGATACCCATAGTTTTCTCGTCGCCAACCGACACAATTTTGATTTTCGACAGCGATGCAAGACGCAAATTCGTTGATTCAATAATTTCACAGTTCGACAACATTTACTTGAAAAGCCTTGCAATGTACAAGCGTGCACTCGAGCATCGCAACACCTTGCTGCACAAGCTTCACGACGGTTTTTCGGTGAACGATGCCGAATTCGAAATCTGGGATATGCAACTTGCCGACTATGGCACAAAGATTTACGAAAAGCGCAAGCAGTTCATCAATGAGATAATACCGATATTCCAGAAATACTACGCACAGATTTCGGGCGGACGTGAAGAAGTAAAGCTTGTCTACGACTCGGAACTCAACGAAATGACATTCGACCAGCTACTTGCATCGCACCGCGACCGCGACAGGGCTGCGAGCCACACCACTGGCGGTTCGCATCGCGACGACTTCACATTCCTGCTCGGCGACAGTAGCATACGGCAGTGCGGTTCGCAGGGACAGCAGAAAACCTACCTTATCAGCCTCAAGTTCGCGCAGTTCGACTACATACAGCGCAAAGTAGGACAAAAGCCCATTCTGCTCCTTGACGATATTTTCGACAAGCTCGACCCCAAGCGCGTAAAAGTTATCTCGCAGATGGTCTCAAGCGACGAGTTCGGACAGATTTTCATTACCGACACCAGCTACGACCGTATGCCTAACATGCTTGCCGACCTTGACATTGAACATACATTGTATAGGATTGAACCTTAATTTTTATCGACATGAAAGCAATATACCTTATAATAATATTACCGACGATGCTGTTTGCCAGCTTGTGTTCTGCGCAAAGCGACAAGAACGCAAAGCTAATCGAAGGCACCTGGCAGCTTGACTCGTTGTACATTGGCGGTCAGCAACTTCCCGAGCCATTGCTGAGAAAAGTTTACGAAAAGATGAACGAGACTAAGCAATACACTACATACTATTTCGGGGAAGATGGCAAATATGTAAATGCCACAAAGACAAATACTACCGAAGGAACTTGGTCTCTTTCGCAGTCGGGCGATACGCTAACCCTCATTCTTCCCGACAAGACTATAGTAAACAAGATTTTGCATATCGATAACGACAGCCTTGCCATCGAACCGCAAAACGAAACTAAAGAAGTGGAGAACGGCAAGATTTTTATGATAAAGCCAACAAATCTACCAATAGAACCCTAATTATCCATTATGCATTATCCATTGTTAATTATTAATTGCTTATGAATCCCGTTATAGCAGTCGATTTTGACGGAACAATAGTAACCCACCGCTATCCCGAGATAGGCACCGTGATAGATGGAGCGTTTGAAACATTGAAAGACCTTAAGCGCCATGGCTTTACACTAATCCTGTGGACTGTCCGCGATGGCGAACTGCTCGACGAAGCCGTGGAGTTCTGCAAGCAGCACGGAGTTACATTCTACGCCGTGAACAACGAGCATCCCGACGAGGTTTTCAACCCCAAGTACATGAGCCGTAAGATTGTTGCCGACATCTACATCGACGACCGCAATGTGGGTGGGTTCATCGGTTGGGACAAAATTCGCGAACTGTTAATTCCTCAAACTCTCATCAAGGAGGAAGAACCAGAAGAAGATGAATACGATGACTTTCCTCCAGAAGAAGAGCCAAAACGCAAATGGTGGCAGAGAAAATAACGCACCACACAAAGTATAAAGTTTTTTTACTTTATGCTTTGATATTTGACTTTTATATATAAATTTACAACAAATTAATCAACATCAAATATCACAACATTATGAAAATATCGTTAATATCCTTGGTTGCAATGGCCTTTGTAATGGCATTTGTTTCGTGCGAAAATGCTAACAATAGTCAAATACCCAAACCCATACGAAAATTAATCTCGGAGCAAAAGGACAACTGCCTTACATCTGTTCAGAAATACCAATACCAAAGCAAAGAGGCGTATTTGTTCGAGTCGTCATCGTGCGCAGATTATCCTGCTGTAGTGTATGACGAAAATGGGGATGTTATCTGTATGCCATCTGGCGGATTGTCGGGTGCAGGCGACGGGAAATGCCCCTGCTTCTACGAAGAGGCAACAGATAAGGAAGTTGTATGGAATAAGTAGCAATAAGAATTACTGCTGAACATCAAACCTTAGTCCGTTCCACTTTACAATTATTTCTTTCTTGCCTTCGGGACGGTTGTTAATGACTGCTGTGATATCTTTGCCTACGCGCGGAAGACTGTAGGTTACAACCGGATATTCGTTCCACCAATTGTTGTATTGCTCCTCGGTTATAGACTCACGCTCATCAGTTAGATAATTGTTAAGGAAATATTCGCCCTTGTCAACACTTACACCAAGACCTTCCATACCAGTCTTTATATCTATGCCCATACCTTCTCTATAAGCATAGGTCATCTTGTGCGTGGCGTTGTTGTATATGCCGAAAGTAACACCGCTATACTCCGTTTCTATGGCTCTGTTGCCCTGAAACATCTGCACCGACTCAGCAAAAACCTTGTGATTACCGTCGGAACTGTTCCAATAGCACATCTCCACGAGTATTCTATTGCCTTCGGGGCTGTATTCGTCGGGCGGATAAACCTTCTCGAAACTTGCAAAACCATTTTTAGAGTCAAGCGTAACCTTTTCGGTCTCGTCCAACGGCTCGTTCTTTAGGTATCTGTGCCACAAGTCCGACAAGTACCCATTCAGTTCATCCTCTGATTCTTCACCAAAATAGGCATTGATAAAATCGTTTATTATAGGCTTCTGCCCCTGATATTTAACGGTTACTGTGTATGCGTATTCTTCATTCTCCTCTGGATATGGATTTGTCTGTGCTAAAGCGCAAAAAGCCGCTAAACTAAACACTGCAAAACAAAGTATATGTCTCATAGTCTTCATATTATTTATTGTTTAAAATTCATATTATCATGTTAACTTTCTAAAATGTCCCTTATAATAGGAACAAGATACTCGAACTTTACAAAACGATGTGTTACATTGTCGAACTCGTGAATTGTAAAGCCTCTGAACTGTTCCTTCAGCGAATCGTAGCTACCAAGAAGTTCATCGTCCTTGGCAAGTGCAAAAGTGAGCTTACTGTTGTCGAAATGCACATCGTTGAAAGGTCCAGTTATGAACCCTTGATATGCATCAAATGCTTCCTGTGAAAGGTAATGCTTGGTCTCGGTAGCGTAGTTAATTAATTCAACTCCAACAAATTGCCTAAGAGATTCGTTTGGACGCGAAGCAGGATTTATGGCAAGAGCCTTCAGTCCGCATAATGCCGACATATACATAGTCATCATACCGCCGAGGCTTGTTCCCACAATCATTTTAATGTCATGAGTATCAATTTCGTGCTTAAGTTGTGCAATAAGAGCATCGGGAGACTGCGTATAGTAGTCGAGAGTTGGCGAAACAATTTCGTAATCGGGGAAATACTCGATTAGCTTCATTGCTTTCCAGGCGTTTCCCGCCGAATTGAACCCGTGTATGTATAGTATCGACTGCATATTATTCTGGTTCTTCATATACTTCTGTTTCAATAGCTTCCTCGCGGCCATCGGTACGGATTATCTTTTCTTCGGGATGTTCCTGCCGCCAGTCGTCGCCAAATTCGTGTCCGCAATGCTTGCAGAACTTGGCTTCGTTGTCGTATTCGTACTCGTGGCACTGCGGACAAATCCGGAATTTCTCGCGCTGCTTCTTGTAGCTCTTTGCCATCGAAGCCGAAACGATACCTGTTGGTACTGCTATTATCGTGTAACCCAGCAACATAACAAATGCCGACAAAGCCCGTCCTAGTCCTGTTGTGGGTGTAATGTCGCCGTAGCCGACAGTGGTCATCGTAACTATTGCCCAGTATATGCTGGTGAATATGTTGCTGAATGCTGTATTTTTTCCACCTTCAATTATATACATTACCGTTCCCATCGAGATTACAAGAATCAGAACGAATAGGAAAAAAACGATAATCTTCTTGCTACTGTCCTTTAATGCCAGCATAAGGAACCGGCCTTCGTCGAGGAAGTTGAAAAGCTTGAATACGCGAAAAACACGGATTAGCCTGAAAGCCCTTATTGCCAACATATAACGCGCTCCGCCAAAGAAGAAACTTATGTAAACTGGCAGAGTTGACACCAAATCGACAATTCCGTAGAAACTGAAGACATATTTCAGCGGTTTAGGCGAGCAGTAAACTCTGGCGAGGTATTCGAATGTAAAAAAGGCTGTGAAAACATATTCAAGCACTAAAAATAGGATTTTCCAAGCTCTTGGGATTCCTGCACTTTCGACCATGAGCACCAAGATACTGGCAACAATCATAATCATCAGCACGATGTCGAACATCTTGCCAGCCTTAGTTTCGGAACCAAAGATTATTTCGTAAAGTTTGTCCTTCAACTGCTGGTTGCGCCAGAATTTCACGAGGAAATTTTCCTTCCAGCGAGTCCAGAATCGTTTTTTAGGTTGTTTTTCCTCCATCGGACTACTTAAGCGGAATTTTCTTTATTCGGCGTTCGTGTCTGCCACCTTCGAACTGGGTCTTAAGAAAAGTTTCGGCAATTTCTACGGCAAGTTCCTTAGAAATGAAACGAGCAGGCAATCCGCAGATGTTTGCATCGTTGTGCTGACGAGCCAGAGCGGCAATTTCCACATCCCAGCACAAAGCACAGCGCACACCCTGATGCTTGTTGGCGGTCATGCTTATGCCGTTGCCTGTTCCACAGATTGCAAAACCTATGCACTCACCAGCCTCAACCGCCTCTGCAAGCGGATGAGCATAATCGGGATAGTCGCAGCTTTCGGCAGAATTGGTACCGAAATCCTTTACTTCGTAACCCTTCTGCTTCATATATTCCATAAGGAAATTCTTCAATTCAAATCCTGCATGGTCGCAGGCAAAACCTATACACTTCATTCGTCAAATTTTAGAATGCAAAGATAGTCAAAAAAAACGGTCGGAGGAAGTCCGACCGCTAATATTTTTTTGACAAACTGCTTATTTCGCAGCAGCTGTAGTGAAACTCTTGACTTCACCAAGCACCTCTATGTCCTCACCAGCTCTCGAATAGGTTATGAAAGCCTTGTAGTAATAGGTTGTTGACGGAGTAAGGTTATCAAACAATGTCTCATAATTGCTTGTAGTACCAGCACCTGCACCTGCCCACAATGCTGTCGGCGAAGAAAAGTCTGACGAAGCACTCCAATAGAAGCCCTTCGAGTTAATCGAATTACCATTTGCTGTAATTTGCGCTTTCAAACGAGCAGAAGTAGAAGCAACATCAACAGCATCCAAAGTGGTAACAACAGGAGCTTCGTATTCGGTAGTTGCAAAAGCAACACTTTCTCCGTAAAGTAATATCGTAGAGTCCTGCGCCTGAATGAATGCACGGCAGTAATAAGTCGTACTTGGCGCTAGGCTTACAACTGCAGAAAAAGGAGTATTCGTATTAGCAGAATAAATTATCGACGAGTTTGAATAATCGCCAAAACGGCTACATTCGAAACCTACTTTTTCAATAGTAAAACTTTCCTCGTTCACATAGCTACCACTAAAGGTAACATTTTCGGGAGATGCCACAGTTGGCTGGTCGGTATGAACGGTGATCTTCAGATCATAGGTTGTAAACTCCATTATATCACCAACATCCAAATCATCATCACCCTTGGCGTATGCCTGATAATAATACTTAGTGTTTGGCAAAAGGCCTGTAATTCTTGCTTCAAAATTACCTTTGCGACCAGGGCCACATTCTGCAGTCATATGATCGCGCAGATTTTTTGATGTTCCATAGAAAAAACCGCGTTCAGCCACTTCCGAACCAGCATCAGAAACCAACTGTCCCTTAAGAACAACTGTTGTAGCACCAAGGTTCGAACACTGCAAAGTACTAACAGAAACAACCTTCATGATTCTGTCACATCCAGAAAGAATTACCATTGCCATAATAGCAATCAACGAACAAAAAACTATACTCCTTTTCATATAACCAATTTTATAAAATTCAACATCACAAAGATAACACTAATATGTTATATGAGCAAACAAAACATGTACCATATTTTTTTGCAAACAACCTATAACAACATTTAACAACAATAAACCTTTTCATATTATATAGTACAGACGCTAAATCTTGCGTCTCAACAACCTTTGCGAGCAACGTCTTCAAACCATTTCAGATCTTTACATCATAGAATCTTTAGCTCAGTGCAGCTAATTGTTGATTTTTTAAATCAACGAAGCTAATCATTGAATTTTTGTTATCTTTGCAACCCTAAATAAAGAAATAAAAAAATGTCTGAAAACGCACAAGACAAGGAACTTATAAAGGAAGTCACCCAATCGGAATACAAGTACGGGTTCGTTTCCGACATCGAAGCCGATGAAATTCCCGTTGGTCTCAACGAAGAAACGGTACGACTGATTTCCCAGAAGAAGGGCGAACCCGAATGGTTGCTCGAATTCCGCCTCAACGCTTTTGAGAAGTGGAAAAATATGGAACAGCCTAACTGGGGACACCTCGACATTCCACCAATCGACTACCAGAGCATAATATACTACTCGGCACCAAAGCAGAAGAAGAAACTCAACTCACTCGACGAAATCGACCCTGAAATCAAGAACACTTTCGACCGTCTCGGCATTCCGCTCGATGAACAGAAACGACTTTCGGGAGTTGCTTTCGATGCGGTTATGGACAGCGTTTCGGTGAAAACGACCTTCCAGGAACGACTTGCCGAAGATGGAATCATCTTCTGCTCGTTCAGCGAAGCAGTGAAAAACCACCCCGACCTAGTGCGCAAGTACATGGGCAAGGTGGTACCATCGGGCGACAACTATTTTGCAGCGCTAAACTCGGCAGTGTTCAGCGACGGCTCGTTCTGCTACATTCCAAAGGGTGTGCGCTGCCCGATTGAACTTTCGACCTATTTCCGCATAAATGCAAGTAACACAGGTCAGTTCGAACGCACATTGATAGTCGCCGACGAAGGCGCGTATGTAAGCTATATGGAAGGCTGCACCGCACCACAACGCGACGAAAACCAGTTGCACGCCGCCATCGTAGAAATCATTGCAGAAAACGATGCCGAAGTAAAATACTCAACCGTACAGAACTGGTATCCAGGCAATAAGGAAGGCAAAGGCGGTATCTACAACTTCGTAACCAAGCGCGGACTTTGCAACGGAAAGAACTCAAAGATCAGCTGGGCGCAGGTCGAAACAGGTTCGGCAATCACATGGAAATACCCGAGCACAGTGCTCAAGGGCGACAATTCGGTATCGGAGTTCTACTCTGTTGCCGTCACCAACAATTTCCAGCAGGCCGACACCGGCTCGAAGATGATTCACATCGGCAAGAATACCAGCAGCACGATAGTATCTAAAGGTATTTCGGCAGGACGCAGCCAGAACTCGTACCGCGGTATGGTGAAAATCGGCAAGAACGCCGACAACGCACGCAACTTCTCGCAGTGCGACTCACTGCTCATGGGCGACAAGTGCGGAGCACACACCTTCCCCACCCTCGATGTGAACAATGAAACCGCCATCGTGGAACACGAAGCTACGACATCGAAAATCAGCGAAGACCAGATTTTCTACTGCAGCCAGCGCGGCATCTCAACCGAAACAGCTATCGGTCTGATTGTAAATGGTTACGCCAAGGAAGTCATCAGCCGTCTGCCAATGGAGTTTGCCGTAGAAGCACAGAAACTGCTGCAAATAAGCCTAGAGGGTAGCGTAGGATAATTACTCTAACCAGTCATGCTGAACTTGTTTCAGCATCTGTAACAAACAATAATGGAAAGACAAAACGACATACTACCCATTCTCACAGTCAAGCACTTCGATGTGAAGTCAACGACCAACCACCTGCTGGCGAACAAACAGCAGATTGGTAGTTTTGTCGTCTTTTCGCTCGAAAACGAGCCGTTTTCGTGGCGGGCAAGCTGGGTTCTCTGCAAATATGCAGAGCGAAAAGCCGCCGACATCCAACCTTACGCACAAATGCTCATCGACAACCTGCCAAACATAGCAAAGCCAGGACACCGTCGCGAAACTCTCAAGATACTCTCGCACATGCAACTTGACGAAAGGCAATGCTGTGACCTCTTGGACTTCTGCTTCAAATGCATAAAGGACAACAAGTTGCAGGCATCGGTTCGCTCCGCAGCCTACGACATGCTCATGAAAATCGGCGAACAATATCCCGAAATAAGGTCGGAAGCCATAGCAATCTTCAACGACACCAAGGACTACTATCCTCACGGAATCCGAAAATCAATATATGTAAAGACGATGTGCCCATCGTCTCATAATAACAACGCAAAAAACATATCACTATGCTAACAATAAAGAACCTTCACGCCGAAATAAACGGCAAAGAAATACTAAAAGGTATAAACCTTGAAATAAAGGAAGGCGAAGTTCACGCCATAATGGGACCTAACGGTTCGGGAAAATCAACCTTGTCGGCTGTACTCACTGGCAACGAGAACTACAAAGTTACCGAAGGCGAAGTTAGCTTCAAAGGTCGCAACCTCCTCGAAATGAGCGTTGAACAGCGTGCCAAGGAAGGTATTTTCCTCAGTTTCCAGTATCCGGTCGAAATTCCGGGCGTAAGCATGATAAACTTCATGAAGACCGCCATCAACGAACAGCGCAAATACCGCGGTTTGCCCGAACTGACCGCATCGGAATTCCTGAAATACACCCGCGAAATGAAGGAGTTCGTAGAACTGAAGGACGACCTTGCAAACCGTCAGGTAAATGTAGGATTCTCGGGCGGAGAAAAGAAGCGCAACGAAATCTTCCAGATGGCAATGCTCCGTCCCTGCCTCTCGATTCTTGACGAAACAGACTCTGGTCTCGACATCGACGCTCTCCGCATTGTTGCTAACGGAGTAAACAAGCTCAAGACTCCAGAGACATCGTGCATAGTTATCACCCACTACCAGCGCCTTCTCGATTTCATCGTCCCCGATGTGGTACACATTCTCTACAACGGACGCATCGTGAAGACCGCAGGCAAGGAACTTGCTCTCGAACTCGAAGAAAAAGGTTACGGATGGATTAAGGAACAACTTGGTGAATAATCACAAAATGAACATGGACATCAATAAAAAATACATAGACATCTTTGAAAGTTGCGCTGAACAGTTCCGCAAGTCCGACACCGACTTTATGTTTGCCAAGCGCAGTCAGGCATTGGAAGACTTCCGCAAAAACGGACTTCCAACAGCAAAGACCGAGAATTACCGCAACTTCAACATAGCCGACATTTTCAGCACCGAGTTCGGCAATGTCCTGCAAAGCAAGACAAATATTGACTTGAACGAATATTTCAAGTGTGAGGTCGAAAACATGGATGCAGAAGTGGTTCTCGTATCGAACGGAATGTACTACGACCAGAACAAAGTTCTTCCCAACAATGCAATCGTATGCAGCCTGAAGGAAGCACAGACAAAGCACCGCGACATTTTCGAGAAATACTACAACACAAGCGCAGCCAACTTCGGCGACGGCTTTGTAAACCTCAGCACAATGCTTGCCGACGACGGACTTTTCGTCTATATCCCCGACAATGTCCGCCTCGAAAAGACTTTGCAGATAATAAATCTGAATCACGGTTTCGGCAGCAAGAACATTGTAAAGCGCAACCTTATTGTTTTGGGCGAAAACTCGTCGTTGTCGGTTGTCGTGTGCGACCATACGCTCAATAGCAGCAGCAATTTTGTAATCGACACCACCGAATCGTTCATTGGCAGGGGTTCAAAGCTCACGCACTACACAATCCAGAACGAGCCCGACAAGTCGAGCCTCGTAAGCAACCATCTTGCTGAATTGCAAGGCGATGCAAACATCGAATCGTTTGTGTTGACGCTACACGGCGGAATCGTGCGCAACAACCTGCGCGTTCGCTTCAACGGCGAGCATTCAGATGCCAACCTGCTTGGGCTTTACCTCATCGACCGCAAGCAATATGTTGACAACTATACACTTATCGAGCACCTTGTTCCCAACTGCAACAGCAACGAACTTTACAAGGGCATACTCGACGAGCAGGCTCGCGGTTCGTTTATGGGAAAAATCATCGTCCACGAGGGCGCACAAAAGACGGCTGCCTACCAGACAAACCGCAACCTCTGCCTCACTGGCGATGCCCGCATGACCACCAAGCCACAGTTGGAAATCTATGCCGACGATGTTCAGTGTAGCCACGGCGCAACCGTAGGTCAGCTCGACGAAGAAGCGTTGTTCTACCTTCGTCAGCGCGGAATTAGCACCAAGGAAGCCAAGTTGATGCTTATGTTCGCCTTTGCCAACGACATTCTGATGAATATGCACATAGAACCGCTGAAGGAACGCATCTCGAACATGATAAATTCTCGTCTGCGTGGCGAACTTTCGGAATGCAGCAACTGTCTGCTCAACTGCGAAGGCGGAAACTGCAAGGCGTAATACATTGCAAACAACATAAAAAAACGCTTCGGAAATCCGAGGCGTTTTTTCTATATTCTATTCCCCAAATATCGCCACTCGTGGCCAAACATCGCCATCAAGCCCCGACAGGAATTTCAACTGAATAGGAATCAGAATGTTGCCTATGCGTTGCAGTTTGGTAGGTTCTTCTGCGGGAACCTCGTACGATTTCAGGCAATGCAAATCGTCGGCAGCAAGCGCAAAATAGCGAAGCTGTTCGCCCGATGAAACGCTTACCGTCCAGTCGTGGAAGTTGCCAATTATCATCATTCCATCGGTTTCGGGATTGAAATCGGGTATTTCTGCTTTCCGAAATCCATAATTCTTGGCATCAAGCATCCAGAAACGATTTTCGGTGTCGCTAATGAACGCCAATGAACGCTGGTTGCGGAACTCAGTGACAAAAATGTGCTTGGGAACAATGTCTTCAGGCAACTCGATAGGCCGCAAATAAGGTCTTCCACGCTGCATTTTCAGGTGGAAAAGCTTGTCGTTTGAATCGGT
>CADARW010000006.1 GCA_902790405.1 uncultured Bacteroidia bacterium | reverse complement strand
AATGTGCTTCGAACCGTCGATATGACTCCTGAAGATAGCTCCGTCGGCGGTAAGTTTGCGGCAGTCGGCCATCGAGAACACCTGAAATCCTCCGCTGTCGGTAAGTATCGGCCTGTCCCAGCCGTTGAACTTGTGCAGGCCTCCTGCCTTGTTTATGATTTCGATTCCCGGGCGCAAATACAAATGATAGGTGTTGCCAAGTATTATATGGGCATTAATTTCATTCTTAATTTCGTATGTATGAACGCCTTTAACAGTACCGCAGGTACCTACAGGCATGAAAATAGGCGTCTGTATTTCACCATGGTCGGTAGTTATCACACCACGACGGGCATTGGTCTTATCGTCCTTATGTAAAATTGTAAAATTCATGGTGCAAAGATAATTCAATTTTGGATTTTAGATTACCTTCGTTGAACTTATAGTCGATTTTAGGTTAGATAGACAAAAAAAGCACCGACTAAATAATAGTCAGTGCCTTATTGTAAATGATCATAATCTTACTTCTTCATTGCTTCCTCGACCGAAACAGCTACGGCGACTGTTGCACCAACCATCGGGTTGTTGCCCATTCCAAGGAATCCCATCATCTCGACATGTGCCGGAACCGATGACGAACCTGCAAACTGAGCATCGGAGTGCATACGTCCCATGGTATCGGTCATGCCGTACGAAGCCGGACCTGCTGCCATGTTGTCGGGATGCAATGTACGACCAGTTCCGCCACCCGAAGCTACTGAGAAATAATTCTTACCTGCAAGTATTCTTTCCTTCTTGTATGTTCCTGCAACAGGATGCTGGAAACGTGTCGGATTGGTCGAGTTACCAGTAATCGACACATCAACGTCTTCCTTCCACATTATAGCAACGCCTTCGCGAACATCGTCGGCACCATAGCAGTTGACCTTTGCACGTGGTCCGTTGGAGTAAGCCTTGCGACGTACTTCCTTAAGTTCGCCAGTGTAGTAGTCGAACTCGGTCTGCACGTATGTGAAACCGTTGATGCGTGAAATTATCATGGCAGCATCCTTGCCAAGTCCGTTGAGGATAACGCGAAGCGGATTCTTGCGAACTTTGTTTGCCATTTCGGCAATCTTGATTGCACCTTCGGCGGCTGCGAAAGATTCGTGACCTGCGAGGAAAGCGAAGCACTGTGTTTCTTCGCTCAGCAGACGGGCAGCCAAGTTACCGTGTCCGCGACCAACTTTGCGGTCGTCGGCAACAGAACCCTTGATGCAGAATGCCTGCAGGCCTTCGCCAATTGCCTCGGCTGCTTCGGCAGCTGTCTTGCAACCCTTCTTTATTGCTATTGCAGCACCAACAACGTAAGCCCACTTTGCATTTTCGAAACAGATGTTCTGTGTCTGTTCGCATTCGAGGTAGGGGTCGATTCCGTGCTGGTCGCATATCTTGTTTGCTTCTTCAATAGAAGCTATGCCGTATGAATTGAGAACTTTAGTGATGTTCTCCATGCGGCGTTCTTGACTTTCAAATTTTATATCTCGTATCATAGCTGATAATCATTTATAGGTTTATTATTCAATTCTAGGATCGATGAATTTCACTGCGCCCTGTTCCTTTGAGAAACGACCATAACTTGCAGTTGCCTTCTTGAGAGCTTCGTTTGCATCGGTACCCTTCTTTATAAGGTCCATCATAACGCCGAGGCGAACAAATTCGTAACCGCAAACCTCATCGTCTTCGTCGAGAGCTATCTTAGTTACATAGCCTTCGGCCATTTCGAGGTAGCGAACGCCTTTTGCTTTGGTTGCAAACATAGTTGCCACCTGCGAACGAAGGCCCTTGCCCAAGTCTTCGAGACCGGCACCTATAACAAGACCGCCTTCGGAGAAAGCCGACTGGGTACGACCATAGACAATCTGCAGGAAAAGTTCGCGCATTGCGGTATTGATGGCATCGCATACGAGGTCGGTGTTGAGAGCTTCGAGCAAAGTCTTTCCGACAAGGATTTCGCCAGCCATAGCTGCCGAGTGAGTCATTCCCGAGCATCCGATAGTTTCAACCAATGCTTCCTCGATAATACCTTCCTTTACATTGAGCGTAAGTTTGCATGCTCCCTGCTGCGGTGCACACCAGCCGATGCCGTGTGTCAAACCCGATATATCTTTTACTTCCTTCACCTTTACCCATTTGCCTTCTTCGGGGATAGGCGCTGGACCATGGTTAGGACCTTTTTTCACGCAACACTGATGTTGCACTTCGTGTGAATAAATCATAAATCGTAATATTTTAGTTGTTAGCTATTTGTGTTAAAACATAAAAAAATCAATAGTCTTCCGACCATTGCAAAAATAAATAAAAGTTTCGTATAAAATGTTATATAGCAGGGTTTTGTGAGACTTTTTTTTAACACAGGAATGTTAACGGAAGTTGAGGCATAATACAAAAAAGCCCCGCACGAGGCGAGGCTATAAATTTTATCGTTTATGTAAGATTACTTTACAACGTTGATTCTTACAACTTCTTCGTTAACCTTTACGAAGTAGGTTCCGTTTGCGAAGTTGCTAGCGTCGATAGTTTGGTTCGAAGCTGCATTTTCGATAGTAGCAACAACCTGACCGAGCGAGTTAACAACTACGATAGTAGCACCTTCTGCGTTAGCAACGGTGAACATGTCGTTTGCTGGGTTAGGATATACAGAAACTGCTTCTGCTACGTTTTCTTCAACTGTGGTCGGTCTTGTTACAGCAATGCATGTTGTGTTGTTATTTGCATTATCACCAGCACCTGAATATTCTACAACTAAACATACATTGAAATTTGTTGTTGGCAAATTTGCTGCTGGTATTGTAAATGAGTTCTGACCCTGCTGAGTAAGTGCTAAACCATTTTGAGATGGCACGGATTGAGTTATTGGCAAAGAAGCTATAACTTCATCATCTATTGTTATTGAAGCTGTAATTGTACCATCAGTTGCATCTGGTCCCATATTCATTACAAATGGATACAATACCAAATTATCATTTAAGTCCAAAGTCATACTTGTAGGAGCTAAACCTGTGGGAGGATTTGCATCTGCGAAGACAGCTGCGACGTCTGAATTCGGAACGAATTCACCTGCACCCTGTACATATATCTGAAAATATGCATTAGTGAAAAAGTATGCAATTGCGTTATGTGTATCATCTGTATAAAGCAAAGCCAGAGGAACGTCAATGTCAAGATATTGATCAACTTCATACAATAGATAATGAGCTCCGCTATAATCAGATATAGTATATTCTGGTTCAGTGCCACCTTGATATTCTTCAGGAGTAACAGTATTTGAGATTTGTGTGTAGTTAACACCAATCAGAGAATTTCCGTTACTTTCCAAAGTTATCCAATAATTAGAGGAGCCAATTGTATAAGGTTCTGACAATTCAACAACCTGTTCACCAGCTTGAGTAGCAGTATATGGAATAGTGCGCACCAATGTGCCAAGTACTGCATCATTATCTTCGGTATATCCAGCATCTATATCCAATAAATCAGCATTCATAGCAGACCCTTCATAAATCTTAATAGTAAAACTGAGGTTTGTGTATGAAGCATAAGTGGTTGCGTCATCACCTTGTAACAAAGATGGACTAACAACATAAAATTTGATTTTTTCAACTTGTTCTCCAGACGTTGTTGCACCTTGATAGGTTTCAGGTCTGATAATAAAGTATCCCCCTGCTGTCAGGTCTTGATAAGATGCTAGTACAGATTCTCCATACCAACCTGTTTCTCTTGTTTGATTGCTTTGTGAAGGCAATGTCTTTTCTGTCAATGTCACAGTTTTCTGTGCAAAGCACACACTACCTATTAATAAGGCAGCCAAAATCATGTAAAATTTCTTCATAACATTTAAATTTAAATTAATAATAAGTTTGCTTTTCTTTTTTGAAATTAATTCGAACTGCAAGTTTAATAAAGTTTTCAATACATGCAAACTTTTTTTTGAATTTTTATTTTTCAACATGCTGATAATATGGGCAATTTATTGCACATTGGAACAAATAAAAGGACAATGATACCTAAAAACATTCGGTAGATATAAAATCCACAGCACAGCTCAGCATCGAATCGTTGAACCCTTTAATACAGAAACGGCGAAGCCATTGAACGGCGTACTTCGACTGTGCTCAGTACAAGTAGCCCTCAACGAAGTTAAAAAAAGCGGAATCAGATGCTGAAACAAGTTCAGCATGACATTCCGCTTTTTTAGAAACGGCGAAGCGAGAAACGGCGTAGCCATTCAAACGGCGAAGGCATAGAAACCTAGAAACGGGCGTAGCACATAGAAACGGCGTAGCCACAGAAACGGCGAAGCCATTCAAACGTGCGAAGCACATAGAAACGCGAAGCATTGAAACGGCGTAGCCACTGAAACCTTGAACGGCGCAGCCCTCAACGAAGTTAACATTTAGCTCGGCGTAAGCCAACCTTTAGCTCAACGAAGTTAAACGGCTTTTGCCACTCAAACACTATGCTTGGAATATCTGTATCAATACTGCAAAACGGTTGACTAGCTGCGTACCTAACGGCACGCCTGCTCCGGTCGGATTTTATCCTACCGAAGCATTGTCCCTAACGGGACAGGAGACAGATAATGCAACTCAAACGGCGTAGCCATTGAAACCCAGAAACGGGCGCAGCCCATTGAAACAGCGTCAGCGATAAACGCCGAAGGCATTGAACGGCGCAGCCCTCAACGAAGTTAAACAATTTCAAACGCCGAAGGCATTGAAACGGCGTAGCCATTGAAACCTTGAAACGCAGAAGGCACAGAAACGGCGTAGCCATTGAAACCTTGAAATGCAGAAGGCACAGAAACGGCGTCAGCCATTGAAACCTTGAAACGCCGAAGGCACAGAAACGGCGAAGCCATAGAAACGGCTTTAGCCTAAAAATACGCTCTCACTTCCACACTTGCCGTATGTATCACCGGCGAAGCTTCGCTCTTGCGACCATTGTACGAAAGGTTGATTTGCAATCCGTTGGCTAGCTGACGCTGGAAATTTACTCCCCAAGTGAAATTCATGCCCGGCTGCAATCCTTGTAACATCTCGTAGTCGATGGCAGAATTGCCACTGCTGGCATACTTATAATATATAAAGTTGAAATTTGCATTGAGCGAACCTTTTTTCACCGAATTGAGGCGGTACTCAAGGCCGACATTGTTGCTGGTAAGTTTTTCGGCGCCCGATGTGTTTTCCTTCTGCTCGAAATTGTAGGTTAGCGAAATGCGGTTGTTGATGTTGGGTTGTACATTGAACTGGAAATCGTCCTTGAGGCTAGCGATTTTGTAATCCTTGGCGGTGAAAAACTGAGATTCGTAACCTTTCTTGCCGAAAATTGTCGAGTTCTGCATTCCCACCTTGGGAGAAATGTTGTACCTAATAAGAATATTCTGTGTGAAATTTGTACGCGAGTCGAAACCAGTGGTTAGCAGACTCTTGCCCTTCACCGACTGCACAATGTAGTCGATGCCGAACTTTGGTTTTCCTCGGTTGAACGACAGGCTGTTGCGGATGGTCGAGTTCATCGAGACAAGTTCGTCGAGACTGATGTTCTGCGCAAACGGATTTGCAAATTCTGCTATCTTGTCCGAGGTGTTTTTCTGCGAAATGCTATATGCAAACTGGTCGGAGAAGCGGCTAAGGAACTTGAGAAAACCTTTCTTCGACTTCCAGCGCACTGCAGGATTTATGTTGAGGCTCTGGTTGAACTTGTTGGCATACACCTTTATATATTCTGTGGATGGCATCTGCACGCGGATGAAGTTGGCCTGGTCGGCAAAGAATGCGACCTCGAACTCGTCAAGTTCCTGCACTCCGTTGCCATTGTAGTCGGTCCAAGTGTAAACGCCCTGACCTGGAGCAACTTCGATGTAGGTGTATTCAATCTTGTTTTCCAAGCCCGAACCTATTTCGTACAAAGTAGATGAAGTTATCGCGCCTTTCCACAGCTTAAAGTTGTATTCGAGCTTGCCTGTGAGGTTGTCTTCGGGTTCGGCTGTATAGAGCAGAGTGTCGCGCACCTGTAGCAGACGGTAGTTGATGGTCGCTTTCAGGCGGTGGTTGTTCTTTCCGCCAACTTCCGACGACAGCGAAAAGTCATGTGCGCGGGTGGCATCCTTCAGTATGTCGAGGCTCTGCTTGCGGTCGTTGCGGAACTTGTACGACAACGTAAACTTCTGTCGTGCCGAGTCGGATGTGCCGGCAAATCCTTCGTACTGACTGTACGAATAGCTGTTTGCCAGCAAGTTGCCTTCGGTATTGTGCCAAACATTGCGCTCGCCTTCTTCGCGGGCACCTATTATTATTTTGCCAAAGGTCTTGGAAATATCGAGCTTATGTCGCAAAAACTGGGTTTTGTTGAGCGAGTCGGCACTTGCAAGCAACGAAGCATTTCCCGAAATTCGCCATGTTCCAAGCCTATAATCGGACGAAAAATCGTTTTTCCAACCCGAATATTCCACGCCACGGTTTATGTACGAGGTTGTGTAGAGAGAATTTCCATGCTTTCGGTTGGCATATCGGATATGTCCGCCAGCAACATTCTCGCAGTGCGAATCGGCATAGTAAGAACCTATGTTCCAGTCTCTTGTGAATTCAGTTTCGCGAAAATACTCTACGGCTTCGAAGTTACGGTTCAGAAATTCATAGTTCACATCGAAACTGAGGCTGTTCTTCTCGGTTTTCACAATGTATTGCTCGGCTGTTGTTTTCACTGCAACGCCAAAATTGTCGCCACGGTCGAGTTTCGAAAAGGTGTTGCGGTCGTTGCTCGATAGAGCGACTTCAACCGATGCGCTTGTCTTTTCTCCGAACTTCGACTTTGCCCCGAATGTCGCCATCTGTTTTTTCTGCGGTGCAACTATCTTTGTATAAGGAATATAGTTTCCTTGTGGAACAC
The DNA here is from genome assembly GCA_902790405.1 of uncultured Bacteroidia bacterium. Lineage (GTDB taxonomy): Bacteria > Bacteroidota > Bacteroidia > Bacteroidales > ML635J-15 > Bact-19. Next base: position 56,076 of record CADARW010000006.1, on the reverse strand, counting down.
CATTTACCGGTGCAACCCACTCATAGACCCTGCCGTTTGCCGACGACACTCCGCGCACATAGTCGCCCTTATTTTCGCCCACAAGCGAAAACGAAACCCTGTAGAAAGCTTCCTGCGGATTGGTGCTATACACGAAAACCGAATCGTACTGCACGCCATCGACAATGGTATCGACAACCTTGTAGGATAATGGCTTGGTCGAGGTTGTCGCCGATGCCTGCCATCAGTCGCTTGTCGGAATCGCGGAGGTCCATATTGATGGGCTGGTTCTTGCTGTCGCCTTCGTGGTAGAGGTTGAGCCAGACCTCGGTGTTGTCGATTTTCAAGCTATTTGACGAGGTGACGAGGAATCGCGTATAGTTCTGGTCGGTGTACTCAAATTCTACGATAATGCGCTTGTCCTTGTTGATGGGCTGGTGCGCCGTGAAGGTAATCTCGCCGAGGTTGTAGTCGATGACATAGTCGCGGTCGCTTCCGCGCGACATCAGGATTCCGTCGATGTAAACCTTTTCGGTTCCAGCGAGTACCACCACATACGCCTCGTTGTTGGCACCAGTAAGCCGGTACGGACCTTGGTTACCCTCCACGCCCGAAATCTGCATCTTGTGATACTTGCCCTTGGCAACCGCCGCACCTAACGAAGCGTTCAGTTCGCCAGCATTATGCTTTGCCGTCTCGAAAGTCTTTTTGCCCGAAAGGTGAATGCCCTGCGACTTCTTGTAGTAGTTGAGGAAATATCCCTGCGGTTTTTTCTGCTCGAAATCGCCTGCAATAAGCGCAAACTTGGAATTGTAAATCTTGATGAAAACCTTGTCGAACTCCTGCAGGTTCTGCGAGTTGCCGTCGGGCTGGATGGGGATGTTGTTGTCGCTTATGACCGCCGAAATGAAAAGGTTGTCACCGATTCGTCCGTCGAGTTGCAGGTCGAGGTTTGAGTTCATAATCACATTCTGGCTGTTCCCGAAGCTCACGCCACGCGAAATGCTTCCCTTGCGCGAAAGTTCGGTCTGCGAGAAGAAGTCGTCGTAGTTTTCCTTGGTAAGAATAAGATCGTAGCCTGTGCGTTCGTGCTCATGGTCGGAAAGCATATACTTGCTACGGTCGAATTTCTGTGCCGGCTTCGAAAAGTTTACGGGGAAGGTCTTGAAGCTGACTTTTGTTCCTGCGGGTGGCTTCTCGTCGAACACTATGGTCGAGGTTTCGAAGTCGAAATGGTATTTTGCGTCAACAGGATTTCCGTCGGCATCTACGAATTTTATGGAACTTTGCACCACGCTCATCGAGTCGAGCACCAGTGTATCGCCCTGCACCGACAGATTTTTCAGGCTTATCAGCGACTGTGCCGACAAATTCAATGCTGGCAACGTGGCAAGCATAAAAAATATGCACGCCATGCGAATCCACAAAGTGGAAAGCCGTTTGTCGCCGTTGCCGTTGCAAAGAATCATCCGAATTGCAAATACAATAAAACGGCAAATTTAAGCATTTATGTTATTAGGAATGGAAAATTATTGGATTTGACATTTTATACTACATCTCCGAGGTCGCTGTTATTGCTTGCCATGTTTTTATAAATACCTATTAATGCCTGCAAAATCCCGCGTTGTCACAATTTTTGCATTACTTCATTTCATTCCGCAGCAAAAATATGCGCCAACGCCCACAAATGCACTCTTTTATCTATATATATACAACCTCTCCGAGGTTATTATGTCTATCCAATTAACAAGCCCACATGATTCTTGCCTACATAACAATCTGACACAGCGCATTTTGTGTGGGTTTGCATAATTTTAGAGGACAACAATAATAATATCAAACCTCAAAAAGGTCGTTGGGAATATATCGGGTAAAAAAGAACAGACCTCGGAGAGGTCAAATATCTATAGAACAAATAATTACAAGAAAAACGACCTCTGCGAGGTCGCACAAAAATCATCAATTATTATCGTTTATTTTTCGGGGATTGGGTAAAAATATGCAGTTGGCGAAAAAAAGTCGAAATACAGGCTTACATCGTTATCGCTGCGCAAACGCCAGTCGTGATTGCATATATCAACAGGTATGACAGCGGACGGTGCACAGGAATTTTCTTTGCAATGAGGTCGTAGATAAGGTAGCCAACCAACAATGCCGAAATATATGTTCCAATCATTTCCTTGCCTGCATAGCCCTTGCTTACAAACCAAACTCCGACAAACATATTCATTTTGCAGTACAGGTCGATTATGAATGCAAGTATGCTGGTCTTGTAAATCTTACTACGGATGCTGGTAATGAGAAATATTACAAGCGATGCTAACCAAAGGAAAATGAAGCATGTCAACGCGTACGGAATGCTTGCTGCTGCCAAAATTGCGCATACTGAAAGCAGTCCCATTACGGTGTAATCGATAATGTTTTGGGGTTTGGTATAGGTATTCATAACAATTTAATTTTATGGTTAATAATGGTGCAAATATAAGCAAAATCATCGATTTTGGCGTTTTTTTTGTTAAAAATATGTTAATTTGACTTTGTGGTAACACGTAGTTCCGCATCGCAACAAACCAAATTTTCATTCCATAACTAAAAGCAGTAAAACCTTCTCAAACAACTTGAAACCAGAAACCTAGAAACCCAGAAACGGCGTAGCCATAGAACGGCGAAGCCCTCAACGAAGTTAAACCCAGAAACGACGCAGGCATAGAAACGGGCGTTAGCCCATGAAACACAGAAACGGCTTTAGCCATTCAAACTTATAAACGCCGAAGGCATAGAACGGCGAAGCCCTCAACGAAGTTAAACCCAGAAACTTTTAATTCCCCAATCAATAAAAATTTCCCATCTTTGCATCTCGAAAAAAAATTACGTCAATGAAGATTATCTGCATAGGAATGAACTACAAGGCTCACATTGCCGAGCTAAACCTCCCCTATCCCGAGGCACCAGTATTCTTTATGAAGCCCGACTCGTCGATACTGAAGGGCAACAAGGTTTTCTTTATTCCCGACTGGACCGACAATCTGCAGTACGAACTCGAGGTTGTATATCGCATCAGTCGTCTGGGCAAGCACATACAGAAAAAATTTGCCTATCGCTACTACGATGCCGTGGCTCTTGGTCTCGACCTTACTGCCCGCGACCTGCAGGAAGATTGTCGTCGGCGTGGTCTGCCGTGGGAAATATGCAAGTCGTTCGACGGCTCGGCTGTGCTGTCGGAATTTGTTCCGCTCGACGAACTGCCCGACAAAAACAGCATCGACTTCCGCCTGCTGCGCAACGACGCAGAGGTGCAACATGGCAATACCTCCGACATGCTTTTCTCAATCGACGACATAATCGAACACGTGTCGAAATACATGACCCTGAAAATCGGCGACCTTATATACACCGGCACTCCATTGGGAGTTGGCAAACTCGAAATCGGCGACAAGCTCAAGGCTTACATGGGCGAACAGAAGCTGATCGACATGAAGGTAAAATAAAATAGCCGAAAGCTTGTAATACTGACTTTCTTTCATAGTTTTTTCGTCTACGTGGCAACGAAAGTATTTTTTTGTTGTTATATAACAAATTATTATATAACTTTGCTCCAAATAAAAAAGGGAAAAACTATGAAACATCTTATTGTAATATTTGTGGCACTTGTGTCCATAGTTGTATATGCACAGGCCCAAGTTCATGTTGGCGACATACTTTGCACCGACAACTCGGTAGTTTCATCCAACGATTTTGTCGCAAGCGGCAGGACAGCACTCGGCGTTGTGTTTTTTGTTGACAACACTCAACAGCACGGCTGGGCGCTAGCGCTTAACGATGCTGGGCAGGGAGCTATGCCTTGGGGTAACGAAGGAAGTTTATGCTACCTACAAGGCTATAACAACAACCCACAGACTATTTATAACGATACAATTGGTTCTATGCGCTGCGACTCTATAACACATACCGCACAACGGTTGGGCTGGACTTTGGAACAATATTCGTCTGCTGTAAATGCGGCTGTACAATATGGCAACGGCTGGTACCTGCCTGCTATTGGGCAACTCATAGTCCTTTACGGCAATATGCCCGAAATAAACGCAGCCCTCGATGCTGCGGGAGGAAGCAGAATGAACGGACGGCAATACTGGTCGTGTACCGAAGAAAATGGCGGCGTTATCAGCGCCTGGATGCTAAATTTCGCCGGGGCATCAATAGCAACACCCAAAGGTGACTACTCAAATGTAAGGGCTATTAGAAATTTTTAAAACCAAGAGTTATGAAAAAAATATTGACATTAATAATATTTATGATGCCAGTTCTGGCATTCGCGCAATTATACCATATAGGAGACATCGTTTATTCCCCAGCAAATGAAAAAGCTGTTGTGTTTTATGTGTTCGACGACGGCAACCACGGATGGGCGGTTTCGCTTAACGACTATCCGCAACAAAAATTCTGGACAGTAGCTTCGTCAACACCTGCAAGTTTTCAAGTTTCTGTAACAGATAGCACTGTTTCGTCGTATGCTGCATACATGGAAGATGTTGATACATGGAAAAAGATAAAAGGTTTCCATGATTATTTATACGACATCAACCCATCGAACTTGGTACTTTTCCCAGCCTTGTTTGACATAGATTTTGACGGAGGCTGGTATCTGCCATCGGCAGGACAAATGAGAAAACTATATTCGTCGAAAATCTTAACACTTGAACCATTAAGATCTGCCGGCGGTTTTTGGCTGCAATCACGAAAATACTGGACATCTACAGCAGCAAATGATACATCTCCTATTACTCTTAACGGGAAAGATGGAAAACTGGAGCCTACATATTACGATCGGACTTACTACGTAAGGCCTATCCGCAATTTTGGTTTTGTAAGCAACACTGTAAAGGACAAATACTATTGCCGCGGAGAGAAAGTCACAGACCTAGGAAATGATTTCATTGCCGAAAACGACACCCTCCTGTCGCGCACATACAAATCATACCAAGGATTCGACAGTATTGTAGGTGTAAACATACATGTGCTTGAACCTCAGTATGAAATTGCTGGCAACCTGCTGGTATGCATGGATTCCGATGCTGAAATTTCTGTTAACCACAATGCAGGAACTTTTACATACTCATGGAAAGACGAACAGAATGCAGGCGAAACAATTGGCAATAGCAGTACTCTGATACTCACAAATGTAAACGAACCTCATCAATATTCCGTTAATGTAAGCCAATACTTCGAAATTATCGAAAGGTATTGTACCGACAATACCCCATTCGATATTTCTGTAATCGAAACAGATGTTCCTGTAAATGGCGAAGGCGTTGTCTGCTACAATACACCAGACATTTTATCTGTTCCCGAATCCGAAGGATTGCAATACACATGGTATCAAGGCGACCCAAGCAATACACTTGGGACAGGATGTAATTTCACAACTCCAAACCTTATGTCACCGGCAACCTACAATGTAAGCGTCAGCGGTGGCGCATGTACTGGAACGGGAAGCATAACCATTAATGTCGCTCCCGAATTTTCGGTTTCGGTATCGGGCGACAACACTGTATGCTACGGAGATAATGTCGAACTTCTAGCCACAGCAAGCAACACCGAGAGGGTAATCTACCAGTGGTATAATGCCGACACCGATGTATTTATTGACAATCAAAACACATTGGTTTCTCCGAATTTGTACTATGACTCACAGTTTGCCGTGAGGGCTACAAAGACTTCCGGTCCGACTCCAGTTGCCAGCGACATTCACGAAGGAGACATAATCACCAGCAACAACATCGTAGTAAAGCCTTCGCAATGGACTACTGCCATGAGGCACAACCTCGAGGCTGTTGGTATTGTTTACCATATCAGCAGCGATTCGGTACGTTTAGTCGGACTCGACGAATACGACAATATTCCGTGGGGTGCATCACGTACTACAGGACAATATGCAGCAAACATAGACATTGCACATACAAAAATGAACGGCAAAGCAATGACCGATGCAATTGTTGCAAGCGACAATTCGCAAGGCAATCCTAACTATGTAGCTGCATTAAAAGCACGCGAAAAAGGCGAAGCATGGTATCTTCCGGCTTCAGGCGAAATGTACGCTTTAGGGCTTAAGCTTGCAGATGTAAATTACGGTTTGTCGACTTTGTCTGCAACCGAAATAGACAACAATTCGTACTACTGGACAATTACCGAAAAGAACGCCGACAGGGCTTGGTGCGCTGTTGGTGCAGGAACTACAGACGAATCAAAATCTTTTTCTCACAAGGTACGTCCTGTAACTGCCACTAGCATTTCAAACCTCATATTATTCCGCAATTCCACAACATGCAGAGCATACGATACTCATAGTATATCAGTGACGCCACTGCCAGAGTCTTTTGTTTCCGACACTATTATGCTCGGACAAACCTATTCTTATCGCGACAGCACAATAAGTTTCAGCGACATAGGCGACTTTCATCTGCAATGGACATTCCACAACAACGATGGCTGCGACAGCGTAATAAACATATCTCTATACGTAAAACCTACAATTATAATAGTAACGCCACACACCAATCAGCATAAGACCTGCGGACAAAATGACCCCGAATTTCAATACACTCTTTCGGAAAACATAAACGAAATAAACGGAGAATTGTCACGCGAAGGTGGAGAATCGACTGGAACATACCAATATACACTCGGATCGCTTGATGCCGGCGAACTCTATGAATTTGTACTCGCCAACAATTCACCAATGTTCGAAATCCTACCTAAGTATAATGAAATCTCTGCAACTCATTGCGACAGCTATACATGGGGTGGCGACACCTACACGACAAGCGGAGACTACACCAAATCATTTGTTGGCAATTCCGGCTGCGATAGTATTGTCACATTACATCTAACAATTAATCACTCTGTCACCTACTCTTTCGACACAACAGTATGCTACAGTTTTGTTTGGCATGACAACATATGGGGCAACCAATCATACAGCAGTACTGGCGAATATACACGCGTATTCCCAACCGCACACTGCGACAGCATAGTTACCTTGCACCTTACTGTTGCTTCTCGCGATACTACTCATATTTATATAGAGGCCTGCGATTATTATTTGATCAACGGAATTCCTTATGACCAATCAAGAGATTTCACAAGGAGATACATTTCTCAATACGGCTGCGACAGTATTGTTACAACGCATCTCACAGTATACCCAACACCTGCCGATCCTCAAATAGAGACAACAGCTAACACTCTTTGCTCTGGAGGATACAACGGAAGTATAGAAATAACATCTCCACTAAATGACAATTACGAATACTCCATCGACGGCATCAATTTCCAGTCGTCGCCATTGTTTACCGATCTCATGGAAGGAGATTATACAGTTACGGTACGTAATGGTTTCTGTACAAAGACAGCAGATGTAAGTGTGACAACTACAGCTACACGTCCCAATGTGGTTCTGTCGGTATCATCGGAATCGGTTTGCGAAGGAGATACTATAAGTTTCGATTCGCAGGGCTCATCGTCGGGAAGCGGATATTCATATTTGTGGACTGGTCCAGGCATACATACTTATCTTGCAAATTTCAACATAAACAATGCTTTCGCTGAAAATTCTGGAGAATATACACTTACCGTATCAAACACATCTACTGGTTGCAACCGTAGCGAGAGCGTTTACGTTACCGTATACTCGTCGACATACGGTATCGATGAAGTGTCGGCCTGCGACTCGTACACATGGATTGACGGAACAACCTACACCGAATCGACAAATACACCCACATACACTCTCGCAAACGCCAATGGCTGCGACAGCATAGTAACCTTGCACCTTACATTGTCGCATTCGGTTTCGTCCACCGATGGTGCTACCATTTGCCCAGGCGAACTGCCATACGAATACAACGGACATACATTCAACGAAGCAGGAACATACAATGTATCGCTTCCGGCAGCAAACGGATGCGACAGCATAGTTGCATTCACGTTGACCGTATATGAAGGATACTCCGAAACCATCAACGTAAATGTATGCGAATACGACATGCCATATATCTATGGAGACAACGTACTAACCGAAGCCGGCACATACACATATACAACGCCAGGCACGCCATGCGACAATATTGTGATTGTAAACCTTACAGTCCACGAACAGCCGGAAATTTCCGTAACTCAGACAGCCAATGGCGACGAAATAACCCTTACGGCTACAGGAGCGTCGACCTACGAATGGGAAAACGGCGAAACATCTGCCAGCATTACCATGGTAGCCGCAAACGACACTATTATTCTTGTAGGCTACAGCGAATATCAATGTGCCGACACAATTTTCGTTGCAATCAACAATCTTTCTCCGATAGACGACATACAAGCTAACATAAGCGTTTATCCTGTACCGTCGAACGGAACAATATTTGTCGAGGGGGACAATATCGAATCGGTAGAAATAACCGACATAAACGGAAGGCTGCTTCGTAGATTCGACATAAACGAACAACTAACCGAAATAAATCTTGACGTTCCCAACGGCGAATATTTCCTACGTATTGTAACTTCGGGCAATGCCGTAACTAGAAAAATCTTGCTTGCAAGATAATCGTTGTTATTTATTTGTCTGAAAGGATAATCTGCAATTACAAACGCCTAATTTGTAATTGCAGATTTGTTTTTTGTAAATTGCAATCCTGCATTTTTGCTTATTTTTGCAAACAAAAAAAGTATGTTCGACATTATCCTAAACATTTCACTAGTACTGCTATTCCTTACACTTTCCATTTTTTTAATAGCAGCAACATTCCCGACAATAAGGAATTTTGTAAAAGGCAAAAACAATAACGACGACGACAGCCGCGACTCGGTTTCCAATCGCATTGCCGACATGGAACGCCGTATAAGTGCACTCGAACAGCAGCTATACATCTCGAAGGAAATTCATATACTTGCGAACGAAAAAGAGGAGCCATCGAAGCAACTGCTCAACATCAACAACTTGAAAATCAAGGCTGCATCAATATCTTATATATCGTCGCAGGTGTTCGAGATGGCAGAAGGCGGCGATTCGAGGATAAAAGTAATACATTATTCGGGCACAACGAAGACCGACTCGGTCTACAGCACTTTCGATGCAATACTCGAACAGCTTACGGGCAACTTCATGCAGATAAACAAGAACCAGATTGTCAACCTCGACAAGATACACAAGATTCAAGGCTGCGAAATTTACCTTGCAGGAATACCGAAACCATTTTTTGTGTCAGAAAACCGCAAGGACGAGTTTGATGTCAGAATCGGAAAAATCAATTAGCATTTTACATACCCGTTAAATTGCAAATTACAAAATACTAGTATCAGATATCGTTTTTGAAGCATCTGTTTACAAGCTCCACATTACATTCATGCAAATAAGCCACATTTGCTCCGTCAAAAAAATTATTAATCTAAAACCGACGGGGCCGCATGGTATATAACTCGGCACAATGTAAAATGAAAAGAAGTTTATTTTTTGTTATTGGCGTTATGATTGCATTGGTATTTGCTTCAGGATGTACAAAAACGGTTACTCAAAGCAGTATTCACGAAATCACCATTACCTTTGATAATGCAGCAGGCAATCAGCTCGCAACAAAAGCCACAAACGAGCTCAGTTCATATTTCAGCTCTAGAGATGCTATTATCGCGTACATTTACATTGGCAATTCATCTGGAGAAGAGATGTGGATGCCACTCCCATTGCTCAACGGCACAGAATCATACGAGTATGCATATACCGATAATGGTATATTTGCATTCACTGCTGATGCAGGAGATGGCTATACATGGGCAAATAATTTCTCGAAGAAATACAGAATTATTAAGATTCCGAATATCGCAGTTGTTTCGAAGTCGGTTGAAGAACTCAGGGAATCAGACTACAACACAGTCGTGAAAGAACTGAACCTTTACGAGGCTCCAATAATAAGGAAATAAGTAATTTTAGTATCAACAATAAAAAGGCGCAGATGCGCCTTTTTTTATATCATTATATTGCAATGCTTACAGCGAGGCAGATAGCCAAAAGGATTGTGTAGTACATGAATATTTTTGTATCGAGATATTGGCTTGGCCTTATGCCGTAGAGCGACTTGACTACAGATACAAGCACAACCTTTTCGACAATGTTGCCAACAAGAAAAGCTATGGCAATGCCTACAATTCCAATGAAATTCATAAGCACTAGTCCCAGCACAATGTTGACCAATATGTTTATCGATGCTGCCGCAAGTATAGGACGGCTTTGCCTCTTGCCTACTAGTATGCTTTCGGGCACTATGAACCTGAAAATGGCAGCAAAGCAATAGATGTTAAATATAAATGCGCTTTCGTAGAAATCTTCGTTGAAAACCAACGGATACAAGAATTTGCTTGTAATTATGGCGACCATTGCAACAGGTATGCAAATGTGCATAATATGCTTGCTTTCACGCTTGAGGTTCTCGATTACCTCACCTATGTCCCTGCTGTTCGCTATGCGTGCCGAAAAGGCTTCCGACAATGCTACTGCTGGCAAAAGTATCAGCGGAAATTCTTTTGCTCCATAGCGAAACTGGGCGTAAGTGCTTTCATCGAACTTATAGGCAACAAGGAAACTATCAGCATATTGTATTCCTTTTACAATCAGTACACTTAGTACAAAAGGCGCAGATAATCTCAAAAATATTCCAATGTACTTCCCCGATATTTTTAATCGCGAGAATCTTAAAACCGCTATTACAAGCCAGGCAAATTTTATTGCCGTCACCAGCAGAAGTCCGTACAGACCATAGCCAAGGTCGTCGGTATAAATTACAGGAATTGTAACCGCCAGAATCTGCAACGTGAACACTATGGCTCCATATACGGCTATCCTGCAAGGCCTATTTTCGATAAGGTATATGTATTCTACCAAATTGGCGGGACACGACAGTACTATATATGCCAAAAGTATTTTTAAGTACGGTATGCGTCCCCCGCTGAAACCGACAAAACAAGCAATCTGCGACTGGAGCAGAAAAACGCCAAGCGCAGTAATCACCGCTAAAACCATGAAGATAAGGAAGATATTAAAATAAGCTTCCGATTTCCTGTTACTATTTTCTTGCTTGAGCGACAGCATTGTCTGTAGCATTCCTCCTGTCCAGAAGAAGCACGATGCCCCGGAAATAAGCAGAAATGTCTCGTAGGTTCCTATCTGGCTAATACCTATGCCTGTCTTCGACAACACAATGCCTATGAGCAACAGCGCGACAAAGCGGAACAACTGCAAGAACTGCAGCGCCCTGACACTGGTTAGGTATTTGGCAAGCAACGACACTTGTTATTTACCGAGGTTTTCAAGGTAACCGGCCATAATCTTCTGTATGTACTTTCCGATTATGTCGAACTCGAGGTTCACAATAGTTCCTACCTTAAAGCAATGAAAGTTAGTAACTTGATATGTATAGGGGATTATCGACACCGAGAATGTGTTTGCCTTCGAGTTTACGACTGTGAGGCTTACACCGTTTACCGATACCGAACCTTTTTCGACAGTTATATTGCCTTTCGACTTGTCGTACTCGAAGGTATAATACCAGCTGCCACCGTTTTCGGTAACGTCGATGCACTTGGCCGTCTGGTCAACGTGTCCCTGCACCATGTGGCCGTCGAGGAGCTTGTCCATGGTCATGCTACGCTCGATGTTTACCTCATCGCCGATATTGAGCAGTCCGAGGTTCGACTTGTCAAGGGTTTCCTTCATCGCCGTAACCTTGTAGGTCTTGGTAGGCTTGTCGATTTCAACTACGGTAAGGCATACGCCGTTGTGTGCAACGCTCTGGTCGATGCGAAGCTGGTCGCCAAACGAGCAGGTAAAATAAAAATGAATGTTACTCTGTTCCTTCTCGATTCTGACCAATTTTGCGGTTTCTTCTACTATTCCTGAAAACATAATTCGAATTATTTTTTTGCAAAAGTACAATATTATTTACGATTTGATAATTCAAGGGTTCGATGATTTGATAATTCGATTGTCCATTATCAATTGTTAATTGTCAATTATCCATTGTCATTTGATTTACAATCGACACAATGTCGCAAGCCACCAATGCAGCGGTTTCTGTGCGCAGACGGCTATTACCCAACGTTACTGGAACATATTTTTGCAATGCCGCCTCGATTTCGTCGTGCGAAAAATCACCCTCGGGACCAATGAGCACTGTAACCGACGTTTTAGGCTTTACCACATCGGCAAGATAAATGCGCTTGCCATCGTCCTCGCAATGGGCTACAAATTTCTGCTCCGAGCAGTCGTTTTTGACAAAATCGGAAAACTTCACAGCCTCGTTAACTATCGGATGATAAGCCTTGTACGACTGCTTCATGGCTGCCTCGACTATGCGGTTCATGCGGTCAGTCTTCACAACCTTGCGTTCCGAATTGTGACAGATTATTGGCGTAATCTCCGAAATTCCTATTTCGGTAGCCTTCTCGAGAAACCATTCCATGCGGTCCATGTTTTTGGTCGGCGCAATGGCGATGTGCAAGCGATACGGCAGCTTGTTGTATTCAGCTATTGTTTCCACTACCTGTACCGTAGTGCGTTTATGGTCAATGGTTTCAATCTGCGAACGGTGCAAATTTCCTTGTCCGTCGGCAATGAAGATTTCGTCGCCTGGCTTTAGACGTAATACACGCGCACAATGGTTCGACTCCTCCTCACTGAGAGTGTGGAACTGACCCGAAATTGTATTGTCGTAAAAAAATCTCATCAGCGTATCTCCCCGTCCGAAATGGTGAACATACGGTCGGTAAGACGTGCATGCTCCTTGTTGTGCGTTACTATTACAAATGTCTGCTTGAAATTTTCGCGCAGGTCGAAAATAATCTTGTACAAATCGCGGGCATTCTGCGAGTCGAGGTTTCCCGATGGCTCGTCGGCAAGCACCACCGATGGGTTGTTTATCAATGCACGGGCAATGGCCACACGCTGTTTTTCGCCACCCGACAATTCCGACGGCTTGTGTTCGCTGCGTTCACGAACGTTGAGAGCCTCGAGCAGTTCGAGTGCACGTGCACGGGTATCCTTCTTGCTTTTTCCGCCAATAAAGGCCGGTATGCAGACATTCTCGAGGGCTGTAAATTCGGGAAGCAGCTGGTGGAACTGGAACACAAATCCAATGTGCGAATTGCGGAACGCCGAAAGTTTCTTTTCGCCGAGCGCAAAGGTATCGATGCCGTCGATTAGCACCTTCCCCGAATCCGGCTTCAGCAAGGTGCCGACAATCTGCAGTAAGGTGGTCTTCCCAGCCCCGCTGGCACCTAGTATCGACACAATCTCCGACTTTCCGATGTGCAGGTCAATTCCCTTCAACACGCGCAACGAGCCATACGATTTGGTTATGTTTTGTACTTCAATCATCAGTGCAAAATTTTGCCGTAAAAATACAAAAATATTTACGATTTTAGATTGACGATTTTAGAATGTCTCTACCTTGCAATAAATCATAATAATCTCCGTTATCGTACTAAGATTTTTTATAAAAAAATTAAATGTTTTGATTCAACTATTTTAATTATCTTTGCAAGATGTTTAATTGGAAAGGTGCATATTATCTTTTTGTAAGCTTAATCGCTTTATTTTCAGTATCTTGTAGCGAATATTCCAAGATAATGAAAAGCCCCGACAGCGACATGAAATATCGCAAGGTCTTCGAATATTACGAAGCCGAGGACTATTATAAGGCTCTCGGACTCATCGAAGACATAAAAGCCGTGTACAAGGGAACCGACAAATACGAGACCCTCTGCTTCTACAATGCATACTGCAACTACCAGCAGAAGGAATACTCGCTAGCAGGCTATCTGTTCAAGGAATATGCACGCCTCTACTCAAACACAGAACGCACCGAAGAGGCCGAATACATGTCGGCATACTGCCACTACTGCATCTCTCCAAGCGTTTCTCTAGAGCAGACATACACAGAGTTAGCACTCAACGATATGCAGGAGTTCATCAATAAATATCCCGAGTCGAAATACCTCGAGCAGGCCCAAAAGTGTATCGACGAACTCAACTTCAAACTCGAGACAAAGGCATACAACAATGCCATGCTATATTTCAAGATTAGCGACTACAAGGCCGCACTGGTTGCCCTGAAGAACGTTCTTTACGACTATCCTACTACATCGTACCGTGAAGAAATAATGTTCACCATGGTCAAGGCTTCGCACATACTGGCGACAAAAAGCGTCGAAAGTAAAAAGCTCGAACGCCACAAGAATACCGTACAGGCCTACTATGCCTTCTTGGACAAATTCCCTAACTCAAAGAAACTAAAGGAAGCTGAAAGATATTTTACAAACTCACATAATTATATAGAAAGTAAAAATGGATTACAAAAAGACTAAAGCACCAACAAATTGCATCACACGCGACGTGGTTGAAATGGCCGACAAGACCGGAAACGTTTACGAATCGGTAGTCATCTGCTCGAAGATGGCCGATCAGGTTAATGCCGACATCAGAAAGGAACTCTACAAGAAACTTGAAGAATTCGCAACCTTGAACGACAATCTGGAAGAAATTCACGAGAACCGCGAACAAATTGAGGTGTCGAAGTATTACGAAAAGTTGCCGAAGCCGACAAACATCGCCATCGAGGAATTCATGAACGACAACGTTTACTACACCAACCAGGACATCAACATCAAGAAGGTTGAGACCGAAGAAGAACCAGCAGCTCCAGTTGCTGCCGTAGAAGAACCACAGGAAGAAACTCAGGAATAAACCGATGCTACGCGGAAAACACATATTGCTTGGCGTTACAGGAAGTATCGCTGCCTACAAGGCTGCGAACATCGTCCGACTGCTCGTTACGCAGGGCGCCGAAGTCAAGATTGTGATGACTCCGCTGGCAAAGCAGTTTATTACTCCGCTGACTCTTGCAACTCTTGCCAAGAATCCTATCTACGTCGATTTCTTCAATCCCGAAAACGGTGAGTGGAATTCACACGTGAGCCTTGGAATGTGGGCAGATGCATACCTAATCGCTCCCGCTACAGCCAACACTATCGGCAAGATGGCAAACGGAATAGCCGACAACCTGCTGTTAACCTCCTACCTTTCGGCAAAATGCCCGGTTTTCGTTGCTCCGGCAATGGACTTGGACATGTTTGCCCATCCTGCAGTGCAGAAAAACATCGAGACGCTGAAGTCGTACGGCGTGCATTTCATTGATGCCGAGGACGGCGAACTGGCAAGCGGACTTGTCGGCAAAGGTCGTCTGGCAGCTCCGGAACGCATTGTCGAAAACATCGACGCTTTCTTCAACGGACAAATGTCGCTGACGGGAAAGAAGGTAATGGTGACGGCTGGTCCAACCTACGAGAAGATTGATGCAGTGCGCTTTATCGGCAACTACTCGTCGGGAAAGATGGGCTACGCCATAGCCGAAGAATGTGCAAATCGTGGCGCAGAGGTTGTGCTGGTATCGGGACCGACATCACTAAATGTCCATAACTGCAACATAAAGTTGGTTAAGGTTAACTCAGCACGCGAAATGTACGAGGCTTGCAATCAGGAATTTCCGCAATGCAACGCCGCCGTGCTTTCGGCCGCAGTAGCCGACTTCACTCCGCAAAACGTGTCGGACACTAAAATCAAGCGCAAGGACAACAACCTCGAAATCACGCTCAAGCCTACCGACGACATAGCCGCAAGCCTTGGAAAACAAAAGGGCGACCGTGTTTTGGTCGGTTTCGCACTCGAAAAGGAAAACGAACTCGAAAACGCCATTGGCAAGCTCGAACGCAAGAATTTTGACTTCATCGTACTAAACTCGATGAACGACAAGGGAGCTGGATTCAACCACGACACCAACAAAATAACTATTATAAACAGGAATAAGGAAGTGAAAAACTTTGAACTTAAACCGAAGGTTTTGGTTGCAAAGGATATTGTAAACGAGATCGAAAACCTTTTAAAATCCTAATTATGAAAAGATTACTTCCTATAATCCTCGTATTGATGATATGCACCTCGGTCATGGCGCAGGAATTTGAATGCCAAATCCAAATTTCACATTCCCAGCTTCAGGGGACAAACTACGAGAAGATTTTCCAGAGCATGCGCAAAGACTTGTACGAGTTCATCAACAATACCAAATGGACCAACAACGTATTCTCGAAGAATGAGCGCATAGAGTGCAACATATCCATCACCGTTGAAAAGGAAGTCGCTTCCGACGAGTATTCCGGCAAGATACAGGTTACATCGTCGCGACCAGTTTACGGCACTTCGTACATGTCGCCGCTTTTCAACTACCTCGACGACAAGTTCCAGTTCAAATACGTCGAAATGGAACCCATAGAGTTCAACCCGAACATTTTCTCGAGCAACCTTGCATCGGTAATTGCATACTACTGCTACATAATGCTAGGCCTCGACTACGACAGCTTCGGTTCACAGGCTGGCACACAATACTACCAGCTGGCAGAAAAGATTGTGCAGAACGCACAAAGCGCAGTTGAACCCGGCTGGAAACAGTACGAAAGCACCAAGAACCGCTACTGGCTCACCGAGAATCTTCTCAACGACCAGTATTCGGGATTCCGCGACTTTATGTACACCTACCATCGCCAAGGTCTCGACCGTCTTGCCGACAAGCCTAGCGATGCTCGCGCATCGGTCGAAGAATCGCTCGAAAGCCTCAGGTCGATGCACCGCCGTCGTCCAGGTTCGTTCCTGATGTCGATTGTTAGCACCGTCAAGAGCGACGAAATAATAAATATTTTCTCCGACGGCTTCTCCGACGAGAAGGCGCGCGTTGCCAACCTTATGAAGGAAATCGACGCCGCAAACTCAAGCAAGTACGACAAAATAACACGTTCGGACGAATGATTAGGAACCTTTCAGTCAGAAATTATATTCTAATTGAAAAACTCGACATTGACTTCAATTCGGGTTTTTCCGTTATTACTGGCGAGACTGGTTCGGGCAAATCAATGATTATAGCTGCAATTTCGCTACTTCTGGGCAAACGCGCCGACACCGACGTGCTTCTCTTTAAGGACAAGAAATGTGTCATAGAAGCCACTTTCGACATTAAAAACCTCGGATTGAAAGACTTGTTTGCCGAAAACGAGGTTGACTATTCCGACCAAACAATTGTTAGGCGCGAAATTATGCCCGAAGGCAAGTCGAGGGCTTTCGTGAACGATATGCCGGTAACATTGGCTGTACTAAAGGCTCTTACCGACAATTTTCTCGACTTGCACTCACAGCACGAAAACCTTTCGCTCACTACCCTGCCCTACCGTTTGCGCATTGTCGATTCAGCGGCAGGAACATTGGCACTTTTCGAGGAATACAAGCAGAAATATGCTGAATACCAGTCGATTGCGCAATTACTAAAAAGCAAGAAAGACGCGCTAGCAAATGCTCAGAAGGACTTAGATTATTATAGGTATCAGGCATTGGAGATTGAAAATGCAAAACTTTCGTCCGACGATGAGCTTGAAGAACTTGAAGCTCGCGCCTCGATGCTCGAAAATGCCGAGGAAATAAAATCGACCTTGTACGAGACTACCAACCTGTACGATGGTGGCGAATATTCTGCTTCCGCCTTGCTGAAACAGATGCGTAGCAACCTTGCAAAAATCGGCAAGAACTACAAGCCGGCACAGGAACTTGAACAGCGTCTTGAATCCTCTATAATAGAACTTTCCGACATCAACGATACAATTTCGCAGCAGTTGTCGCAGGTGGAAGTAAACCCGCAGCAATTGCAACTTACCAACGAGCGCATCGACTTGCTGATGAGCCTATTGGCAAAGCACCGTGCTACCGACATAGCCGAACTCAAGCAGAAGTACGAGGAGTACAGGGGCTATGTTGACAACAGCGGAAACCTTGAGGACGAAATCGCCGACCTCGAGAAGCAATATTCAGCCAAGGCGAAGGAAGTGAAAGCCGCTGCCGAGAATCTAAGCAAGAAGCGTTCGGCTTCGTTCAAGAAGACGCAGGAATACATAAACTCTATGCTTCACGACTTGGGAATGCCGCACGGAGTGTTTGAGATTGGCAACGAAATCACGGAAGTTTCGGCAAACGGCATCGACAATATTTCCTTCCTTTTCAGTGCCAACAAGGCGGTAGCGGTGGAACCAATCGAGAAGGTTGCTTCGGGAGGTGAGTTGTCGCGTCTGATGCTTGCACTGAAGTCGCTTATGGCAAATTCGATGAATATTCCTACCATACTTTTCGACGAGATTGACACTGGCGTTTCGGGCGAAATTGCAGCAAAAATGGGCAAAATCATGCAAAAGATTGCCCAAAATGTACAAGTCCTTTCCATTACGCATCTTCCGCAGGTTGCAGCGATGGGCAGCGAGCATTTCAAGGTTTACAAGCATACCGACGACCAGCGCACAATTTCCAGCATCAAGAAGCTTTCCACCGATGAGCGCATTACCGAAATCGCCTCGATGATGAGTGGCGAGAAACTAACGCCCGAGGCATTGGAAAATGCAAAGGTGCTGCTGGGGAAGAATTGACAATTGTTTTGATATGAAGGGGCTACTAAAAATATTCATTTTTGCAATTGCGTTGCTTTTGCCTTGCATGATGGTGGGGCAAGAGGTGGAAACGCAGAGTCAAAGTCAATCAGCAGGCGGAATAATAGATGAAGACTTATTAATGTTCCCTTTTTATAGAAAGTATTTCATAAAAAATGGAACTATTGTTGCTTATAAAATATACAGCAAATATGATTACAAAAATCATAAATACGGAGATATTGATTCTGTAAAAATAGATAATAGGTCATATATTAAAACAACAAAAAATAAGTACATAGAATCATATGTTGATATGAACGATACTATATACAAACTGGCTAGCTTTAGAAAAAAACACAAATCAAAATGGTTTAAACTCAATAATCATTGGTTTGATGCAAATTATGAGTTAACCCCCATCCATATAAGGAAATGGCCTAAGTGTACTCCGAATTAAACAGACATAACTACACCCTTTCGGGTATAAAATCATAAGAATATAGCATAATTATACCCTGTCGGGTATAAAATAAAACACTATAAGGATTTAATTTTTCGGCTGATGTTCCTTTCTCAACAAATCGTTCAGTTCCTTTACGGGATTGAATGTAATCAGCGGAACTTCGACGAAAATTGTCAGCCAGTCGGCCATAGAGCCGTTCCAAAGTCCAGGATGTTCCAGAACCTTGATTGGCTTGCCGTTGTATGTTTTTTCGGAAATGAAGCAGGTTGACGAATCAACGAACTTGTTGAGGTCGAACTTGTTGCCCTTGTAGTCCTTGTTGTAGCATACCAAATCTACAGGATTGAAATGAGTCGAATTGTTGAAATGCGCCTTTTGGCTTTCGTCGGCAAGGTTTATCTGGGCTTTTTCCACAATTTGCAGCGAAATGCTTCCGTCCTTTCTTACAAGGAACGGACCGCCACCGGGTTCTCCAGTGTTCTTTACCATTCCGCACACGCGGATTGGGCGGTTCATAAAGCGGACTAGCGCATTGCAAAGGTTTTCGTCGCGCTCGAAAGTTGCACAGAATGTCTTTTCTAGGCTGTCGGCTATGCGGTTGCAGTTGTCTGCCGACTTGTCGGTTTCGAGGCTCTGCATGTACGACTTTATGTTTTCGGCAGTTTCAATAAGCACACCGCCAAGCAACTTCTTGTAAGGCAAAGTTTCGGCCATATAGTCCTGATGCACAATATTATCGATGTTCTTGATAAAGATAATGTCGGCGTCTATCTGGTTAAGGTTCTGCAACAACGAGCCATGTCCGCCAGGACGGGTAAAAAGTTCGCCCGAATCGGTGGTCACGAGAGTGCCGTCGTTGTATATTGCAACTGTGTTAGTCGATTTTTCCTGGAACGAGAATTTCACGTCAACATTTAGCTTGTTCTTATGCAAAATCTTATCCAACAACGACTTGAACATCTCGTAATGTTCTTCCGAGACTGTGAATTCGAGTTTTGCAGGCTGGTCGGAGTTGTTCATTGCAACACCTTCGAAAATCTGTTCCTCGAAAGCAGTGCGTGAAAAACCGTTGTACTTGTGGAATTCGACCAAACCCTTTGGCAATCCTGCATAGTTTAGCGGTTCGTGCAGAATCTTGTCGGAAACTTCCTCAAGGTTTTCCACATCCTTTATGCTGTCCTTCAGCGTATCGAAGAAAGCGAAACGCGGTAAAGCATCAATTGTAGCCTTTACCGAATAGTCGCCGCCATCGTGCAGATTTTTCAGGTTTGGCTCGTTGTTGAAGGCGATGAGTCGCTTGAACATTCGGGTTGCTGCTCCCGATGCAGGGACAAACTTCTCGATGGAATAGTTCTTGCTTTTTTCGTCGTAGCAGTCGATGTATTGCTGCTGGTCGCCGATTATGGTTATGCCCTTTTCGGGAGTTGCTGGTGCTGCAATGTCAACAAAGTTGCCTTCGCTCTCGAGCAGGCTTTTCTGACGTGATATTTCGTTTTCGCTCAACATGGCTTTAGGGTTTTATGTTCAGACTGCTAAGATAATGATTTTATTTTCAGATTGTCTTTATAATTTTATTTCTTACAGCTTCGATGTCATCTGCTAATGTCTGCGAATGTGCGCCACGGCTTTCGATGCCCGAAAAGTCGGACTTGAGGCTTGCAATTATATCGCCGTCCGACAGTTGCGACAGCAGTTCGTTGATGGAATGCAGCACATTGAAATGACTTTCTAGCGAATTTGCATTTGCCCCACTCGATTCTGATTCCTGAGCAAGTCCCAGATGAGTGGTTTCAATCCAGAACCCACAGATGAACATTGCGGTAATTCCGTATTTTTCGTTCTCGGCGGGCACTATGGTATTTGTGTCTAGAAGGCTGTCGATTGTGGCGAAAATCACCTGCTCGTCGTTGAGGTTTTCCTCGACCTTTGGCACATATTCCTCGAAAATATCGTTATCGACAGCCAATTTTTCGGCCATCACCTTGGTTGCATCCAGAATGTCGGTGCAAACTTGCACTCTTTCAAAATAGCGCGCATATCCAAGGTCGGCGACGAGCATTCCCATTGCCATGGCGGTTTCCTTCGAGTTCTGGTAGAGGTCGGCTGTACGCACATCGAGCAGCAAGTCATTGTCGAACTTTACCTTGTTGAGTCGTATGTTCTTGCAGATTTCGGAATACTTGGGCAACTGGTTCAGAATGCTGTCGATATGGCTTTTGTCGGCGGTGGATTCTACGTTGGAAAAGTCTTCGTTTACCTGCTTGTAGCGAATACCGTTGCTGCAGGAAGAAAAAGCCAACGCAATAAGCAACAAAAAGCAATATGACTTAACGCTGTCCATTAATTTTTGAATACCTGTCAATCATTTCTCTCAGCGAATCGGTCCAATAAGGTATGTTGATGCCAAAAGTTTCCGAAATCTTTCTGGTGTTCAGTACGCTGTAAGTCGGACGGGTTGCCTTAGTGGGATATTCGCTTGTAAGTAAAGGCTTTACCTCGGCATCAATCTTCGTAAGCCTGAAAATGTGCATTGTGAAGTCGTACCACGAGCATACGCCGCGATTGGTAAAATGATATATTCCGCCGTGCCATTCGCCAGCATTGAGGTACAAGTCCGTGATTTTCAGCAAGGCTTTTGCAAGGTCGCCAGCATAGGTCGGAGTGCCAACCTGGTCGAATACAACGCCTTTTATCTTGCCTTCGCTGCCAAGGCGAATCATTGTTTTCACATAGTTGTTGCCGTATTCGCTATATAGCCAAGCCGTACGAACAATCACAGCATCGCAGTTTTCGGCGGCAATGTTCTTTTCGCCTTCGAGCTTTGTCCTGCCGTATGCCGACTGCGGATTTGTAGGTGCATCCTCGCAGTATGGAGTATTTGCCTTACCATCGAAAACATAGTCGGTAGAAACGTGTATCAACTTGAATCCAAATGTGTTGGCACATTTTGCAAGGTTACGCGGAGCAACGGCATTTGCCAAGGTTGCATTTTCGAGGTCGTCTTCTGCCTTTTCTACTGCAGTGTAGGCCGCACAGTTTATTACGACGTCGAACTTGTTGTTTGCAAAAAAGGTAGTTGTCGCCTCAAGGTTTGATATATCAAGTTTGTCAATGTCAACGTATTCGAATTCGGCATTGGCAACAATTTCATGATTGTCACGAATTTTGCTGCCGAGTTGTCCGTTGCATCCTATGACGAGTATTCTTTTCATTGTCAGAAGTTTAGAATTGCATTTTTCAAAGTGGGGTGCTTGGTGTCCTTGTCGGAGAGAATCATCTTGTCCTGCGGAATTTTCCAGTCGATGCCAAGTTCGGGGTCGTTGAAGATGATTCCGCCTTCGCTTTCCTTATTGTAGGCATTGTCGCAGAGATATGCAAACACGGCATAGTCCGACAATACCGAAAATCCGTGTGCAAATCCGCGCGGAATCAGGAACTGACGCTTGTTTTCCTCGGAAAGTTCAACCGAAAAATACTTGCCGAAAGTTGGAGAACCCTTGCGAACATCGACAGCCACATCCAAAACTTTTCCTACCACGCAGCGCACAAGCTTTGCCTGCGAATATGGATTAAGCTGGAAATGCAATCCGCGCACAACGCCGTATGTCGAACTTGATTCGTTCTGTTGCACGGGAACAAAGTTGATTCCCGCAGCCTCGAAGACGGATTTATTCCAAGTCTCGAAAAAATATCCTCTCTGGTCGCCGAAAACTTTCGGTTCAATAATCTTCAAATCCTTTATAAAGGTATCTGTTACAGTCATTTCTGTTATTTTTCGTTTACAATCCTCAACAAATATTTTCCGTAGTTGCTCTTTGCGAGTTTTTCGGCGAGAACAGCAAGCTGTTCCTTGTTAATGAAGCCTTTGCGGTAAGCAATTTCTTCGATGCACGATGCCTTCAAACCCTGACGGTGCTCGATGGTCTCGATGAAGTTCGATGCCTGCAGAAGGCTGTCGGGCGTGCCGGTATCGAGCCATGCAAAACCACGGCCGAGAAGCTTAATTTGCAGACGGTCTTCCTTGAGGTACAAGTTGTTGAGGTCGGTAATTTCGAGTTCGCCACGCTTAGATGGCTTCAGGCTCTTTGCCTTTTCAACCACATCGTTCGAGTAGAAGTAAAGTCCTGTAACTGCGTAGTTTGACTTCGGATGTTCGGGTTTTTCCTCAATGGAAATCACCTTGCCTTCCTTGTCGAATTCGGCAACACCGTAACGCTCGGGATCATTCACATAATATCCGAAGATTATTGCACCGTCTTCGATGCTAGCGGCATCGGTCAACTGCTGTCCGAAACTCTGACCGTAGAAAATATTGTCGCCAAGGACAAGACAAACCTTGTCGTCGCCGATGAATTCCTCACCGAGAATAAATGCCTGTGCTAGTCCGTCTGGCGAAGGCTGAATCTTGTAGTGGATGTCCATTCCGAGTTGCGATCCGTCACCGAAAAGCTTTTCGTAGAGGCCAATGTCCTGTGGTGTCGAGATTATCAGCACTTCGCGGATTCCTGCCAGCATAAGTGTTGAAAGCGGGTAGTAAATCATCGGCTTGTCGTAAACCGGAATTATCTGTTTCGAGATGCTTATTGTCATCGGGTGCAGGCGCGTACCTGCGCCACCTGCCAAAATTATGCCTTTCATTACGTTTGTATTTTTTGCAAATTTACAATTTTAATGCAAGTTGGCAAAGGATAATTTTACCACAACACTTACCTAATTTTCGCAGCTCTATTCAATATCTCGAGCGGATGCAAGGCATCTACTCCCGTTCCGTCCTTGATTTGGCAACGGCAGCTTGTGCCGACTGCTGATATTATCGTGTTTGGCTCGGCATTGCGGATTGTCGGGAATAAAACCAGCTCACCAATTTTCATCGAAAGTTCGTAGTGCTCCTTCTCGTAGCCGAACGAACCAGCCATACCGCAGCAACCGCTCGGAATTTCCTTCACGGTGAAATTCTTCGGCAACGACAAAGCCTTCAAGGTGAATTTCGTCCCGATTAGCGACTTCTGCTGGCAATGTCCGTGGAACATAATGCTTGCAGCCTCATCGGTGAACATTTCCGATGTTATATTGCCACAATCGATTTCTCGGCAGATAAACTCGTCGAACAGAAGCGCATTTTTTGCAAGGTTTTCGGCTTTGGTGCGGTTTTCATTTGTGACAAGGTCGGGATATTCGTCGCGGAAAGCAAGAATTGCCGACGGCTCGATACCGATAAGCGGAGTTTTGTCGCTTATGATGTCGCCGAGCATGGCAATGTTGGCGTTTGCAATCTTCTTGGCCTTGCGCACAAGTCCCTTGCTGAGCCAGGTGCGCGCACTTTCCTTCGACTTGGCAAGCCTAACCTCGTAGCCAAGCTTTGTAAACAGCGACACCGCATCAACGGCAATATGCGTATCCAAGTAGCGCGTAAACTCGTCAATGAAAAGGTAAATGGTCTTCTTCGGTTTTTCGGCTCGCATCTCCCCTATTTTGCGCACCTGCTTCCTGAGATTTACGGTACTCATCAGCGGAATGTTCCTTTCGGTGCTGAAATTGATGGATTTCTGGATTATTTTCGAGAAAAACTTGTTCTTGAAGAAGAAATTTGAAATGTGAGGAACCAGCGATGCCAACTTGTACAACCTTGGTTGCATAGCCACAGCACGACTACGCAACGGAACTCCATAATGGTCGTAGTAATGCTGCAGAAATTCCATTTTCAACTTGGCAACATCCACACCCGACGGACATTCCGACTTGCAGGCCTTGCACAGCAGGCACTGGTCGAGCACTTCGTAGGCTTCCTTTTCCATAAACGGGTCGGGCTTGGTGGAATTTGTAATCAGTTCGCGCAGAATGTTGGCACGGGCGCGTGTGGAGTTCTGCTCGTTGCGCGTAGCCTGAAAACTCGGGCAGAGCGTTCCGCCAATGACGTGCGACTTGCGGCAGTCGCCAGCACCGTTGCACTTTTCGGCAGTGCGCAGATAACCGCCAGTACGCGAAAAATCAAAGTAGGTTTCAATCTCGCGGGTCTGCTGTCCGGGCTTGTAGCGCAGATGGGTGTTCATCTTAGGCGTACCAATTATCTTGTTGGCGTTGAACACATTGTCCTTGTCCCAGACCTTTTTCAACTCGACAAACATTTCGTAAATCCTGTCGCCAAGCATCAGCGGAATGAACTCGCCGCGCAACCTTCCGTCACCATGCTCGCCACTGAGCGAACCGTGATATTTTTTCACCAGTTTTGCAGTTTCCAACGCAACAGTATGGAAAAGTTCAACATCGTGCTCGTCCTTCAGGTTGAGAATCGGACGCAGATGCAGTTCGCCAGTGCTGATGTGAGCGTAAAAAACACATTCGAGCCCCAACCTTTCGAGCATTTCGCGGAAATCGCGCATATATGCTGGCAAATCCTTGGGATTCACGGCAGTATCTTCAATCACAGGTGCAGGTTTGCGGTCGCCGGGCATATTGCCGAGCACGCCAAGTCCAGCCTTGCGCAACGCCCACACCTTTGGAATGTCGGCACCACGGACAATGGGATAGCAATAGCCGTAGTTGTGACTGCGCAAGTCGGCTTCGAGGTCGGTAATCTGCTGCTGAATCCAGTTTTCGTCGTCGTTAACCCACTCCACAATCAGTACGCCCTCGGGGTCGCCTTCCACAAAAAAGCGGTTTTGACGCTGGGCGATATTCTCTTTTGTAAGGTCAAGCACCTTCTTGTCCATCAGTTCAATAGACGACGGCGAATACTTCAGCGCAACAAGGTTAGCCTCGAAAACCTCGTCCAAGGTTGCCGTGTGAACGCACATCAGGGCCTTGTTTTTTGATGGCTTATCGACAAGGTTCAACTTTATTTCGGTGATGAACGCCAAAGTGCCTTCCGAACCGGCAATTAGCTTGCAGAAGTTGAATTTCTTGTCCGAATTGCCAAAAATCTCGTTGTCGAGAAGACAATCGAGCGCATAACCAGTATTACGACGGCGGATTTCGGGGTCGGGATAGTTGGCTTTTATTTCATCGGCAACCTCCTTGTTTGAAAGCAAATCGCGGGTGTGGCGGTAGATGTCGCCTTCGAGCGACTGAAGTTCGCACTTGGCATTAAACTCCTCGCGAGAAAGTTCGCCGAAAGTAACATCGGAACCATCTGACAATATGCATCTTACCTCCAACAAATGGTCACGAGTACTGCCGTAGATTAGCGAGTGCGAACCGCAGGAGTTGTTGCCCACCATTCCCGAAATCATACAGCGGTTTGATGTGGAAGTTTCGGGACCGAAGAAAAGATTATGCGGTGCAAGGTATTTGTTTAGTTCGTCGAGCACAATGCAGGGCTGAATGCGAATCCATTTCTCTTCCTTGTTGAGTTCCAGCACCTTGCCAAAATTTTTCGACACATCCACCACGATTCCGTTTCCCACGACTTGACCGGCAATTGATGTTCCCGAAGCGCGTGGGATTATGCTAAGACCGTTTTCGCGGGCAAAACGGATTACGGCGCGTATGTCGTCGTTGTCCTCGGGCACGCAGACCGCCAGTGGCATTTCGCGGTATGCCGAAGCGTCAGTAGCGTAGATTATCCTGTGTATGTTGTCGGTGCAGACAGCACCCTTGAAGTTTGCTTTTAACTTATTGAAATCCATTCGTTATGCCTTTTTGTAAAGAGACTTGGCAAAGGTATAAAAACTTTTTGTAAAGGACATTGGAGAAGGGAAAACAAGCGAATTTTCTTCTTATTCTTAATAAAAATGAAAAATATATCCATTTTAAACAGCATATAAACATTTTTCTGCAACACAATACCATTTTTGTCTAATAACTACCATGTAAACATTTTCTCTTTTAATTTTTCATTATATTTGAATTCAATTAATATCATTTCAAATATGAAAAAAATATTATTTGTAATTGCCTTACTATTAATAGTATCGGTTACATGGGGACAGACGGAATCCGACCTCCAATTCATAGAGCAAACTCTTGAAAATCGTGGCGAAGTGGTGCTTAGATTCCCACACAACAGAAATCGTGAGCTTGTACGCGAACTCAACCACATAATGTCAATCGACAAGGTAAATGACACCTATGTTGAAGCCTACGCAAACCGCGCAGAATACGAACAGTTCAAGACATACGGCATTGAATATGAGCCTGTTTACGAATATTACCGTCAGACTCGTGCATTGAATATGGCTACAAGTGTCGCACAGATGGCAAACTGGGACCGCTACCCCACCTACGCTGTATATCTGGAGATGATGCAGAACTACGCACAGAACTATCCTACATTGTGCAAGATGGATACTATCGGCTATTCGGTTTACGATCGTCCGATTATAAATATGACAATTTCGGACAATGTGGGTGTTGACGAGGACGAACCCGAATTCTGGTGGAGCAGTACAATGCACGGCGACGAAACTTCGGGATGGTACTTCCTTATCCGCCTTGTCGATGACCTGCTGACAAAATACGGCACCGACCCACAGATTACAAACCTCGTGAACAATGTGGAGATATACATTTCGCCCAACACCAACCCCGACGGCACTTTCTACCGCTCGAACGACGGCACAAGCATTGCCAATGCACGCAGATACAACTACAACAGCGTTGACCTTAACAGAAACTTCCCGTTCGTAACCAATACGGCAAGCCACACGGCACAATATCCAAACGAACCAGAAATCACTATGATGACAGCCTACGCCGATGCACACAACTTTGTGATGTCGGCAAATTGCCACGGCGGCGACGAATGTATGAACTACCCGTGGGACGAAGACGGCTGGACACACGCAGCACACCCGAATCCCGACGACAGCTGGTGGGAATATGTATCGTGGATGTTCGTAGATACCATACACGCAATAAACGCCAACAGATTTACTGGACCATCGGATGTTAGCGGTTCGAACGGCGTAACCAAAGGTAGCGAATGGTACTCTATTGACGGCGGCCGTCAGGACTACATGAACTACTACAAGCACATCAAGGAAACTACCGTTGAATTTACAACTACAAAACTGCTTGGCAGCGAATCTCTCAACACCTACTGGGGATATTACCGCAAGTCGATTCTTAACTACACAGAACAAGTACTTTACGGTTTCCGCGGAATAGTGACCGACGGCTGTACCAATCAGCCTCTTAGCGATGTAAAAGTCTTCATCAACAACCACGATGCCGACGGAACCGAAGTCTATACCGCAGCACCTGTGGGCGACTACCACCGCCCGATATATGCAGGCACCTACAGCGTTACATTCTCGAAGGAAGGCTACACATCGCAGACTTTCGAAATTACCACGCAGAATATGGCTTGCCAGCGACTGGATGTCACCATGTACCCCGAAGGAACAGTTATTCCAACCTTTACAGCAAACCCAACGACATTATACGAAGGAAACAGCGTACAATTCAATAATACAACTTCGGGCAACTATGCTTCAGCATCTTGGACTTTCGATGGCGGTTCGCCAGCAACAAGCACTGCCACAAATCCAACAGTGACATACAGCAACCACGGCACCTACGACGCAACGCTTACCATAGTTAATACTAACGGTTGCTCGCCGTCAACAACAGAACAAATAACCGTTTACGAAGCCATACCGCCAGTTGCAGACTTCTCGGCATCGGAAACACAAATTACGGCAGGGAACTCGGTAACGTTCACCGACTTGTCAACTAATATGCCGACATCGTGGTCATGGACTTTCGAAGGTGGCAATCCAGCGACTTCAACCCAACAGAATCCTACAGTGACATATAGTGAACCCGGAGAATACACGGTAACATTGGTTGCTACAAACGCTTTCGGTTCTGATACGGAAACAAAGACTGAATACATCAATGTCGTATCAATAATAGACATGAGCAGCGAGCCAATATATGTATGCAGCGGAACATATCGCGATCCAGGAGGCAACGGCAACTATGCAAACAGTATCAATAATCTTACTCAGACAATATATCCATCAACCAGCGGAGCATACGTCAGACTTACATTCAGCGAGTTTTCGCTTGAAGCAGCAGGAAATACAGGATGCTACGACAAGTTATACATATACGATGGAACATCTACTTCGGCACCTGTACTGGTCGATGGTGTATGCGGCACCAACAATCCGGGAACCGTAACAGCAACCAACGCGGATGGAGCATTAACGATAATGTTCTACTCCGACCAATACGAAGTTTCTTCGGGTTGGGTTGCCGAAATAAGCTGCTATGTTCAGGAACCGGAAGCTGCATTCACTGCAACTGCTGACGGATGCTCTCACGACATAACATTAAACAACGGATCAGCATTCGCTACTTCATACCTCTGGAACTTTGGTGACGGTACTACTTCAACCGAAGCAAATCCTACACATACTTACGCAGCCAACGGCACTTATACAATAGTACTTACCGCTACAAATTCTTTGGGCAGCAGCACAATTTCTCACCAAGTTGAAATTTCTGCTCCCGAAATCACTTCGGTAACCAATGCAAGCGGATGCGGAAGCTCAACGCTTACACTTTCGGCACAGGGTACAGGCACATTGCACTGGTTCGACGCTCAGACCGGAGGCACTGAACTAGAAACAGGCGATTCCTACACCAACACATTCGCAACAACAACTACCGTTTATGTAGAATCGCAAGTAGGTACCGAGGAGACCTACAACGTAGGTATTGCAAACAACTCTTCGGCAACCACGTATACGCAAAGCCAGAACAGGGGACTCGCCTTTACTGTTTCGCAGGCACTTACACTGGTTTCGGTTGATATATATTGCTCACAGGCTAACCAGAACAAGACAATAACAATAACCAACAGCTCGAACCAGACAGTATACTCGCAGGCATACACTCTAGCTTCAGGACTTAATACATTAACATTAAACGCAGAATTAGAACCTGGAACATACAACATATACACTAACGCAAGATATACTTACAGGCAGACGCCAAATTTCCCATACACAGTTAATAATGTTATAAGTATAACTGGCCAGTACGGTTCATCTTACGGTTCATCCTACTACTACACCTTCTATAACTGGGTAGTAAGGACAGAAAGCGTCTGCACAAGCGAACGCACACCAGTAACTGCAACAATAGCAGAATCGGGCAGCATCGACCTTGGCGAACCTATAACACAGTGCGGTGGCACAGTAACAATTGATGCCGGCAACGGATTCGACAACTACATATGGAGCAACCAGCAGACAGGACAGAGCATTACTGTCAGCCAAAGCGGAACATATACTGTAACAGCAACGAGCGGACAATGCGAAGTAACAGCATCAAGAGTAGTTACAATCAATACTGTTCCGTCGGTTTCGATAACTGAAAACAACGACGTGCTTACCGCAAATGCAACATCAGGCTCTGGCGACTACAGCTATTTGTGGTCGGAGGGCAATGCAACAACACAAAGCATCGACATGACGCACAATGGTAACTACTGCGTAACCGTAAGCGATTCAAACGGCTGTCAGGCTTCGGATTGCATCAACGCAGCAATGGACGACATCGAAATAAGCATCGCCGACACCGAACACGGAAGCATATCGGGCGAAACATCGGTTGAATACGACGGCAACTACACATTTACTGTTACCCCCGACAACTGCTACGAAATAGCTTCGGTTACAATTAACGGCACAGAAGTCGCTCTCGATGCCAACAACTCGTACACCATCAACAATGTAACTGCACCACAAAACATATCGGCAACATTCAGCCCGATTACTTACACAATAACTGCAACAGCAGGCAACGGAGGAAATATCACTCCTGAAACAAGCAATGTCAACTGCGGCGACAACATCACTTTTGCTATCTCAGCAAACAACGGCTACCGCATCGTTGATGTTACCGTCGACGGACAGAGCATGGGCGCTATAGAAAGTTATACGTTCTCGAACGTTACTGACAACCACTCAATTGCTGCAACATTCATCGCAGTTCTCAACATCGACATCAATGCCGATGCAGAGGGCGGTTCGGTAACTCCAAACGGAACACAGACTCTCGACGCTGGCGAAAGTTTCACTTTCACCGTTACCCCCGACAATTGCTACGAAATCGGCAACGTTACTGTAAACGGAACGCCTATAACACTCGATGCAAACAATTCGTACACAATCAATAATGTAACTACAGACCAAAACATCAATGTTACGTTTAACCAATTATCGTACACTATCACAGCATCGGCTGGCAATGGAGGCAATATCACTCCAGGAACAAGCAACGTCAACTGTGGCGACGACATTACATTTACAATCACTCCAGACGACGGATACATGATTGCCGACCTGCTTGTTGACGGACAAAGTACAGGTTCGGAAAGTTCATATACTTTCTATGATGTAACTGCAAACCACACTATTTCGGCAACATTCGAACCAATACCTGCAGGTGAAATTGTAATTGTCGTAAATTCCGATGACGAAGGTGGCTCGGTAACTCCTAACGGCACACAGACAATCACCGAAGGCGAAGATTTCACATTCACGGTTACTCCCGATGCTTGCCACGAAATCGGTACAGTAACCGTAAATGGTACAGCTATAACTCTCGATGCAAACAATTCGTACACAATCGAGAATGTAACCGAAGAACAGACAGTTAATGTAACATTCAACCAGATTACATACATAATTACGTCAAGGGCAAGCAATGGAGGCACAATAACTCCTGCTGGCAATACTGAAGTCAACTGCGGTGAAAGCATGACTTTCGCAATCGCAGCCAACGAAGGCTACGAAATTGCCGATGTAACAGTTGACGGACAAAGCATTGGTGCCGTTGAAAGTCACACATTCGACAATGTAACAAGCGCCCATACGATCAATGCAACATTCAGCGAAATAATTGTAATTCCCGACTGCTACGCTGTTACCGACCTTACTGCAAGAACAGAAACATACGGAAACGTATTGTCGTGGAATGCCGCAGAAAATGCAGTATCGTACGACATCTACCGCAATGATGTTAGAATTGCAACAGAAGCTGGCACCGCATTCATCGACTTACAAGGACACGATGGCGATACATATTACATTATCACCAACTGTACAAACGGTGGCACATCGGATGCATCAGAAACAGCAATTGCAACAATTACTGGCATATATGAATTTGCAAGCAGCATAAGCGTATATCCTAACCCTGCATCGGATATTGTAACAATAAGTGCCGACGAAGCCATAACACACATTGAAATTGTTTCTATTACAGGACAGACATTGCGCACCGAAGAGGTCAACAGCGACAGAATTGAATGCAACATAGAATCGATTCCTGCTGGAACTTATTTAATAAGGATATTCGGCAATACAAATGTTTATGAGAAGAAGTTGGTAATCAAATAATCAAACCGATTGATAAAATAAAAACGCCAAGAAATTATATATTTTTTTTGAAGTTTCTTTTTTAAATCAACTCCTTCAATTCCTTGAGAACCTGTTTCTTTCCTGGTTCGCCACTGCGTTTGGCTGTTTCGGTAAAGTAGTGATGTTCGGTGATAAACTTGTACTGCATCTTGTTCCACTGCTCGATAGAGTCGATCTTGCCACGCTCGAAGAGTTCGCGGAACAAGTTTTGCGAGATAGGTATAAAGTCGGGACGGCCGAGATAGTCGAGGTCGGCATCGCACATGATTTCCTCGAGCAAGTTGTGAGGATTCTGCGGCACCTTTGTGGCATTTATTATGCCCTTGATTATTTCAATCTGCTCGCGTGAGAACTTGTACTTTGCAAGCGTCTGATGAGCCAAACGGGCACCGATTTCCTCGTTGTTGTCGTAGCTTGCCATAAAACCGCTGTCGTGGAAAAGTGCAGCGCAACGCAGAAGCAACAAATCTTCCTCCGAAACATTCTCCTTGGTACCAATGTCGGTAACCCGATAAATGGCATCGGTAGTGTGTTTGAGGTTGTGATAGTATAAGTTCTTAGGCAAGTCGCGTTGCATCTGTTCGAGAATTTCTTCCTGGATAAGCGAGAAATTAAGGCTCTGCTTACGCACATTGAACAAATGGTTTGGCGTAATTCCGTCACCATTCTCGGAAAGTTCCTCAAGGATTCCGTTTACGTAGAACATTTCCATTTCACCCTTGTTCTTTACATCCATCAAGCCTCGGTTTTCACAATTGAAGAATTCCTTCACATGGCGGTATGTCTCTTCCGAAATATTTACACGCCCCACCTCACCATGCGACTCCATGCGGCTTGCAATGTTAACCGTATCGCCCCAGATGTCGTACTCAATCTTTTGTGCGCCTACAATACCAGCCACAACAGGACCTGTATGTATTCCCACGCGCATTTTCATCTTTAGGTCGTGAGTCTTGTTGAGGTCGTCCAAGGCCTTCTGCATTTCTATTCCGGCAAGCACTACCTCGACCGGATTTGTAGCATCGCGGTTTGGCATACCTCCAGCGCACATGTAAGCATCACCAATAGTCTTTATCTTTTCGATGTTGTACTTCGAAATAATGTTATCGAACGACACAAACAGCTCGTTAAGGTACTTTATAAGTTCCTCGGGATTGGTCGTTGCAGCAATCTTAGTAAAGCCCTGGATATCGGAGAACAATACAGTAACCATTTCGTACTTCTGCGACTTTGCATTTCCTGTGCGCTGCAACTCATCAACGGCATTCTGCGGCAAAAGTTTCTTAACAAGGTTTTCGGTCTGCTCCTTTTGCATTACAAGTTCGTTTGTTCGCATCTCGACAAGTTTCTCGAGGCGATATTTTTCCTTCGAATGCACAATGTTTCGCCATGCCAGCACAAGTATAAATATCACAACAAAACTCAGCACATACAGGATATAAGCCAGAGCCGTGCGATAATATGGAGGCGACACTTCGAAGCCGAATTCGGCGACATTACTCATATACCCGTAGCCGTTGCGCGAACGCACCATAAACTTGTACGATCCTTCCGATAGGCTTATGTATTCCTTGTACGAATCGGTTGTCCAGTCGGACCAATCGTCGTCGAAGCCTTCGAGCCGATACTGGTAATAGGTATCGCCGAATGTGTTGTACGACAAACCAGCCACTTCGAACCTGATATTACGGTCCTGATAACGTATTTTGTGAACAATATCCCTACTTTCTGAATAATTGAGGTCGAATGCGTATATAATTGAGTCGCCAGCAACAGTTACTTTTCGTATCATGCACACAAAAGCGCTATCGCCAGCAAAGCAGGCATGATTGTCCTTGCTATACTTTATTAACGCATCGGAAGTTCCGAACCACACCACGCTGTCGCCTTCGGGGTAGATTGTCTCGACTACCGACTCTTCCATCTGTGCAAATGACGATGTCTCGCGGCAATATCCGCCTTTGCCGTCGAACTTTATTACCCCGACTTCGCGTTCGTATGCATCTGTAAACGAACAGCTGTACCAGATATTTTCGTTCATGTCCTCGCTGATAAAGCCATATACAGTAGAACATCGCGAGCCACTGCAGAAACACGACGAATCCTTGTAGAACTTCTTTCGGTTATTGTCGTAGCGATAAAGACCTTCGGATGTGGAGAAAACAGTTCCAAGCTGATGAGTCGGGAACACATCGATCCAGTCGAAACCATGAGGCAGGCTGTCTTTTTCACCATATTCAAACACCTTGGCCGACAAGTCCAACGAGTCGCCCATAGCGACACGGAACAAACCATCACGGTTTGTACCAATCCAGATGCCGTCCGAATCGGAAACCACAGTACGTGCAATATACCGCATATTGCTCAATGTTCCTATCTTCTCGACCTTTTCGCCCGATATTCTTGCAAAAGTAATTCCTTGCCTTCCGCCAAGCATTATATAGTCGTCGCCAGCAATCGTTATGCTTCGCATAGAAATAAACGAACCATCAAGCAATTTCTTAAGCGACATGTCCTCGACAAGGAACAAGCCTTCGTTTGCCACAGCATAGAGTTTTTCATTATAGATATTCAGATTCCAGCAATTGTCGTGCATACCACGTATATACCTGAAACCATTTATGGCTCCTCCAGGACCTGTATGATTTACATATCCGAAAAGTCCAACTGTTGTACCTACATATAGTTGTCCCTGGTAACGAATAATTGCAAGCACCGCGCCTCTCAGTCCGCTGCTCGAAGCATTGAAAAACGACAATTCCGAATTTGTTTCCAGAAGGCTTATTCCGTTTTCGGTAGCTAGCCAAACCTTGCCCTGATTATCAACGCACAGGTCGTTTATCTCGTTTGTTTTCAGTCCATTCGACGAATTCAGCACATAGCGGTACTTACCCTCGCTATCAAACGACACAACACCTCCACCATGAGTTCCAACCACAAAATTTCCATCGTGCAACATTCCTATGCACGAAAAATCATTATTCCTGATGTACCTGTCGAAATCGGTCGGAAAATGGGTTAGAATTCCGTCGTTGGAATACAACCAGAAGCATGAATTTCTGTTGTCACGCAACAATATCTTGTTTTCTTTTGTCCTGATCATGTCGCTGATTCTGATGGAATCGGCAATTGCAGCACACAAGTCATCGTCTTTGAAAACGCCATGCACAAGGCGCTTCAGTGAGGCTTTTTTTCGTTGAACATATACAGAATCGCCAAGGCTCATAATACGGAAAGGCTCTTCTTCAATCAGCCTTGTAATCGACGAGTCGGCATACATGTATAGATTTGTTTCGGTGCAGAAATAAACATCGTGTCCAGAAGTAACAACTTTTTTTACCTGTCCGAAATTTTCTTCAGAATCCTTGGCGAACAGCACGAGTCCCATGTGACCGTTCTGGTACAGCATACGTCCAAACGTATTATATCCGCCGAAATAAATTTCGTTATTGTCGCTGACTGCCATTTCCGGACGACCAGGAACCTTTACAATATCCCACTTTTCGTTGTCGAACTCCATTATACCATTGGTATTTCCGAAATACATGAGCGAATTCTTGTCCTGCACTACGCAAAAATTCTGGCTTTCCTGCCTATAGTCGGCCGGACCGAAATTCTTTATCTGCGGTATACCACATTCGTTATATTGGGCAAAAGCCGACAAAACGGCCAGCAATGCAAACGAAAGCAACAATATTATCTGTTTCATATCAATAACGACTTTGCAATTCCACATAGAAGCAAGAACCCTTTCCTACTTCCGACTCAACACTAATATTTCCATGCAGCATATCGACATACGACTTTACTATAGCTAAGCCCAAACCTGTGCCCTTAGTTGCGAGTTCCACATTTTTTGTCTGGTAGAACCTATCGAAAATATTCGGCAAATCCTCCTTCGAAATTCCAATGCCACTGTCGCGCACATATATGCATACGCTTCCGTCACCGACATTGTAACCCACCTCAACATTTCCATTTTTCGAAAATTTCAGGGCATTGCTTATCAGGTTTGTAATTATTTGTCGCAATTTTACATTGTCGGAGACAATCAGCACATCGTCTTTTTCCTGCGCTGCATTTACAAGTTTCAAATTGTTTTCCTCAATTAACCGTTGACCACGCATCGAAGCACATATATCGCTGATGACCTTCTTTACGCTAACAATTTCCGACTTCACTTTCATCACACCGGCCTCGAGCTTCGACATCTCTATGAGGTCCGAAAGCACACCGAGCAACTGATGCGACGAGTCGAGTATAGTCCTCAAATAATCCTGTTTTTCGGCATTTTCCTCGTCTTCGAGCAACAGGTCGGCAAAACCGATAATTGCATTCATAGGAGTGCGTAATTCGTGCGAGAGGTTGCCAAGGATAGCGGTCTGCAGTTTTTCGTTCTCTTCCGATTGCTTCCTTATAGTATTGAGCTGCTCTATTATTTGCTCCCTCTCGGTAACATCGGAAACGACCATAACCACCTCCGACTCCATTGGCAAGAAACTGGCTTCAACTATATAGCTGACACCCCCCACATTAACATTTTTCCTTACGACATAAGTTGAATTCTGGGAAATAGCCCTTGCTATACCCTGCCTTATAACCATATCGTTTTCCCTGCGCGAAATATACTTTACAAAATAAGCAACAAATTCATCATCACTCTTATAATAAGTATAGAAAGGGGAATTTTCGCCGACGAAAACATCTTTTATCTCTGCATTGGCACTAAAAATAACGCTTACATCCTTTGATGCCCTAAGGAAATGCTGTTTCTCGACTTCCATCTTCTGCGCCATGCCGCGGAAGTTCATCATCTGGTTTTCGTATATTTTTCGGTCGGTAA
Source organism: uncultured Bacteroidia bacterium (assembly GCA_902790405.1). GTDB lineage: Bacteria > Bacteroidota > Bacteroidia > Bacteroidales > ML635J-15 > Bact-19. Next base: position 18,863 of record CADARW010000006.1, on the reverse strand, counting down.
TGTCGAGTACCACAGCCTGATACATATCGGTTGATATTGCGCCCGAATACATTTCGATAATCTTTACCGTTCCGTCGCCACATTTCAATTCGCGTTCGGCGCTTATAACTTCGCCGGCATCGACATGCGTATAGTCCAAAGGCTTCGAGGAAAGGCTCGACGGAGTAAACAAATCGGAAATATTCTTACCCAATATCTCGCTTGGCGGCAACTTTATCATTTCGCAGAAATGGTCGCTCACATCGATAATATCGCCGTGGGTATCGCCAATAAGCACGCCGCAGGGCGACTGTTCGACAATAAGCTTATATCGCGATGCCGCATTGAGCGACTTTGAAGGGCCTTTTTTCCGCAACGAACGATCGATAAAGTAACAAATGGTGTTGTCCTTGTCGATATAGTGCAAATGCACCTCGAGCTGCGTTGGTCTGCCCTCGGAAAGTATTTCATATAAAAACACTTCCTCCTTGCGGTTCGATGCTGTAACCTCTATACGGCGGTTTTTACGCTTGGTATCCTTCAGCACATCCGAGAGCGATTCGCCACGGATGTCGTATTTAATCTTGAGCAACGAATAGGCCTTAGCATTCACCCGTTCTATTTTATTTCCTCTGATTACCATCAAACCGCAGATTGAATTGTCGAACATAGCCAGGTTGTAGGTATACTGCAGCGTAAGATTGTCTTTTACCTGCTGCAATTCGCGACGGCTCTCCATTACCACGGCAATGTATCTCTGACCCATTTTCCCTACCGGCAGCAGACGACAAGCCATCTCCAAGTCGCCCCAAATGGTATTTCTTGCCATAAACTTGTGCTCGGTAGATGTCTGGCTATCGTACAACAAGGCCATATTTCGCTTAATGCCAGTCGAAGCAAAGTTTCCAAGATCGAATATCGACTTTGTAAGATACGACTTATAGTCCCAGCCCCACATCTTAACAGCGGAGGCATTCAGGTCGCAGATATCTCCATTTTCTGATATCAGGATATAAAGTTCGGACATTACATCGAATGTATCGCGATATGTGAGAAATGTTCCCGAGCTTGCCGCGCCACTATCGGTATGCTGCGAGACCAGCGACACGCAGAACTTCTGCTCGCCGAAGGTAAACACATAAGAATATACGCCTACTTCGATAATTTCGCCGCCATTCTTTACAACAGAATATGTTATTACGGGGTTCTTCTGGTTTGTGGAGAATATTACCTCGAGCGAGCTCTTGCATTTAGGCAGACATTCTTCGGCTACGTAATTTTCGATACTATCGTAAGGCAGGTCGTCCTGAGTGCCGAATCCCATTATCTGGCGCATCATTGAATTTTCGTACACAATCATGCCGTTCCTGTCGCATATTACCACACCTGTCTTCAATTCGCCGAAGAGCTGGCTTATCAGGCTCCATGCCATAGCGTCTTCCTGCTTGACCCTATTGCTTGGTTCCTTATATCTAACCAAGGCATAATATCTTACGTTACCATCTTCGGTACGTTTAAGAATAGACTCCGAAAGACTTACGAATGCTCCAGTACGTGTACGTAGATATAGTGGCTTGTCGATAACGCAGTCGGTCTTGGCAAACATAGAAGTAAGATCCGACCTCAGAACCACATATTTGCCCTCGTTTATGGCATCCATGAGCTCCTGCTCGGAAGAATATCCTAGCATCTGGGCAAACTTGATATTTACACTCAGAAATTTTCCATTCGAATTGAGCTTATACCCAGGAACCATCAGATCGATACCAATATTTGACTCGCTGATAATCCTATTGCGCTCAATATAACTAGACATTATAATCTTGTTCTGATCTTCGATTTGCCGTTCTACTTTGCTAAGACTACTACTCATGACTGAAATTATATTCAGTGCAAATTTAAAATATTATTAGACATGATTACAAAAAAAAGCGGACTTGCTTTACAAATCCGCTTTGTCGGGGTGAGAAGACTCGAACTTCCGGCCTCTACGTCCCGAACGTAGCGCGCTACCAACTGCGCCACACCCCGTCTGCCAAAAGGCGGTGCAAAAATAAGATTTATTTTTCACATCGCATTATTTTTTTGCATTTTTATTTTTCAGCGAAGGTTAAAACAAAAAAAAGTCCGCCTTGCGAGCGGACTTCTTTATTTTCGAATACAAGTTCCTTATCCCTTGAGTGCCTCGGCACCGCTGGTGATTTCGGAAAGTTCGTTTGTAATGGCAGCCTGACGAGCCTTGTTGTACATGAGCGTGAGAGTCTTGATAAGCTCGGTTGCATTGTCGGTTGCCTGATGCATTGCTGTCATACGGGCTCCCTGCTCTGCTGCAAAGCTGTCGAGTACCGACTTGAAGAACTGAATCTTCATCGACTTCGGTATCATGTCGTCAACAATCTTGTCGACAGTTGGCTCAAAGATATAGTCGGATTTCTTGGCTCCTTCGCCTGCCTCGATGGTGAAAGGAAGGAAAGGTTCGACTTTCTGTTCCTGCGAAGCTGCGTTCTTGAAGCTGTTGTAGATAAGGTCAACTTTGTCGTACTTACCATCAACAAAATCCTTCATTATCGGTTCTGCGATTTCGGCGGCAGTTGCGAAATTGAGCTTGTCGAAAATTTCTTCGCTGTGAGCAACAATTTCAAACTTCTGCTTAAGTATGAAGTCGTAAGCCTTCTTTCCGAGGCAAATAAACTTCACATTGCCCTTTTCAAGCTGAGCGGGATAGTTCTCTTTCACATGAGCCATAGCCTTCTTGCAGATGTTGGAGTTGAAACCTCCGCACAATCCTCTGTTCGATGCCATCAGCACCACGAGAACCTTTTCCACCTTGCGAACCTCGCCGTAGCAACTTGCGTGGTTCTTGTCGAGGCTTGAGCTAACCTCAGCCAAAACGTCACGCATCTTGTCGGCATACGGTCTAATCTGCAAGACTCTGTCCTGAGCCTTCTTCAGCTTTGCCGCAGCAACCATCTTCATTGCAGATGTTATCTGCTTGGTTGACTTTACAGAACTGATTCTATTTCGTATATCTTTAAGTCCTGCCATAATTTACATTATTTCTTGTACTTCTTTGTTAAATCCTTTGCGACTTCGGTAAGCACATTGGTGATTTCGTCGGAATATTCGCCCTTTGCAAGACGGTCCATGATGTCCTTGCGGCTTGTGTTCATGAACTCGATGTATTCCTTTTCGAATTCGCGTACCTTGTCAATCGGAACATCCTTCATCAAGCCCTTTGTTCCGCAGAAGATGATAGCTGCCTGTTCCTGAACCTTTACAGGAGCGTGTTCTGGCTGCTTCAGGATTTCGACGTTCTTGCGGCCCTTGTCGATAACCGAAAGGGTAACTGCATCGAGGTCGGAACCGAACTTAGCGAAAGCTTCCAGTTCACGGAACTGAGCCTGGTCGGTACGAAGGGTACCAGCAATCTTCTTCATACACTTTATCTGAGCCTTACCACCTACACGCGATACTGAAATACCGGCGTTGATAGCAGGACGGATACCAGCGTTGAACAGGTTTGACTCGAGGAATATCTGTCCGTCGGTGATAGAAATCACGTTGGTCGGGATGTATGCCGAAACGTCGCCTGCCTGGGTTTCGATGATAGGAAGAGCGGTCAACGAACCACCACCTCTTACCTTACCCTTGAGGCATTCTGGCAAGTCGTTCATCTTAGCTGCAATCTCGTCGGACTGGATAATCTTAGCAGCTCTTTCGAGCAGACGTGAGTGCAGATAGAAAACGTCACCCGGATAAGCTTCACGTCCTGGTGGACGACGGAGCAACAACGAAACTTCACGGTACGAAACTGCCTGCTTCGACAAGTCGTCGTAGATGATGAGGGCGTGACGTCCAGTATCTCTGAAGTATTCGCCGATTGCTGCGCCAGCGAACGGTGCGTAGTACTGCATAGCTGCCGAGTCGGAAGCCGTTGAAGTAACGATGATGGTGTAGTCCATAGCACCGTAGCGTTCCAAAGTCTTTGCAACGTTAGCAACGGTAGAACCCTTCTGACCGATTGCAACGTAGATACAATAAACCGGGTCGCCCTTCTCGAAGTTTTCCTTCTGGTTAATTATAGTATCGATTGCGATAGCCGTCTTACCTGTCTGACGGTCACCGATAATCAATTCACGCTGTCCTCTTCCGATTGGAATCATGGAGTCGATAGCCTTGATACCAGTCTGTAACGGCTGGTCAACCGGCTGACGGAAAATAACACCGGGAGCAACTCTTTCCAGAGGCATTTCAAACAATTCGCCCTGAATAGGTCCCTTACCGTCGAGCGGATCACCGATTGTGTTAACAACACGGCCCAACATCTGCTCGCCAACCATAATGGAAGCAATACGGCGCATTCTCTTCACCACGTTGCCTTCCTTGATTTCGTCGCAAGGTCCTAAAACTACGGCTCCTACATTATCTTCCTCTAGATTTAAAACTATCCCCTTGGTGCCGTTCTCGAATTCGACAAGTTCGTTCGACTGAACATTGTCCAATCCGTAGATTCTAGCGATGCCATCTCCTACCTCAATAACAGTGCCGACCTCTTCCAAGTTGTTCTTGGTTGCGATGCCGTCCAACTGCTGCTTCAGTATCTGAGACACTTCGGATGGTTTAATATCTGCCATAAGTCGTATGTTTAATTAAATGTTATACCTATTAATATATTGATCTCTGAAGTGACTGTTTAATTTCCTGCAATTGTGTCCTTACGCTCAAGTCGAGCTGCTGGTTTTCGATTCGCACGATTACACCGCCAATCATCTGCTCGTCAACCTTGTTCTTGAGGTCAACGTTCGACTTGTAAACCTCCTTGATGCGGTTTTCGATGTCCTGCCTGAGGGCGTCGTTGAGAGGCTGGGCGGTTGTAATTACAACTTCCTTGCAGTTGTTCTTGCGGCGATACGAAGTCTCGAAGTTGCGGAGGATGTCGACCACATATATTTCACGGTTCTTGTCGACAAGGAACTTCAGGAAGTTGAGCGACAAGTCGTCGATCTTTCCGCCAAACGAGTTGACGAAAAGGTTAATCTTGTCGGACTTCTTGACGATAGGGCTTGCCATCACCTCCTTGAATTCGGGCAGCGAAGCCAAAGTTTCGCGCACTACGCGGAAATCGGCATATACCTTTTCAAGCAGGCCTTTTTCCTCTGCAAGCTCGAATATGGCTCTAGCGTATCTGACAGAAATCTTGCTTTGGTTCATAACTAGTTGAATTTAATTTCTTTTACCAAATCGTTCACGAGCATTTCCTGGTCGGGAGTAGTGCTGATTTGCTTGCGAACAACCTTTTCGGCAACGGCAATCGAGAGGTCGAGAACCTGATTCTTGATGTCGGCCATAGCAGCCACCATCATAGCATCGCGTTTCTGTTCAGCCTCGGCCATAACCTTTGCGGCAGCCTTTTCAGCTTCCGACTTAGCCTGTGCAACGATTTGTTCCTTTATTTCACGCGCCTCCTTAAGCATCTTGTCTCTTTCTGCACGAGCCTCGTCCATAATCTTCTCGTTGTCGGCCTGAAGTTTCTTCATTTCCTCGCGAGCGATTTCGGCCTGATTCAATGCATCCTCGATGCTCTGGCTTCTTTTCTTAATAGCATTGTTGATGGGCTTCCAAGCAACCTTGCCCAACACGATGAGCAATGTCAGGAAAATAATGGTGGTCCAAAAAACTAATCCTATTCCGGGCGTTACTAAATCCATAACCTATATATTTTAATTTAACGTTTCTTCTGTTTTTAACGGGTAGCTCCAGCCAATCGCTGGAGAACCCGTTTGCTTTTAGCACTGAATTAAGCGATCAAAGCAACTACAACACCGAACAAAGCAACACCTTCTACAAGAGCTGCTGCGATGATCATTGCAGTCTGAACTTTACCTGCTGCTTCAGGCTGTCTTGCGATAGCGTCCATTGCTGCGCTACCAATCTTTCCGATGCCTAAACCTGCACCCAATACTGCCAAACCGGCGCCAAGTGATGCGATTGTTGTAATTCCCATAGTAACAAATATTAAAAATTAAACATAAAAAATTCTAAATCAACATTCTACTCGTGCTTATGCTCTGCAACTGCCAGACTGATGAACACTGCCGAAAGCATCGTGAATATGTATGCCTGCAGGAATGCGACAAGCATTTCGAGGCAGTCCATGAACAATACGAATATTACCGACACTGGAGCTACTGCTATTGTCTGGAAGATGAATATCAGCGATACCAAGCTCAGGATGATGATATGTCCTGCCGAAATGTTGGCGAAAAGACGAATCATAAGAGCAACCGGCTTAACGATGATACCCATGAGTTCAACAACTGCGAGTATAGGCTTTACGAAAACCGGAACACCGGGCATCCAGAAAGTGTGGTGCCAGTAGTCCTTGTTTCCGTTCAAGTTAATCATAAGGAAGGTGAAGATGGCGAGAACCATAGTCACTGCGATGTTACCCGTTACGTTGGCATTGCCGGGGAAGAACGGGATGAGGCCAAGTATATTATTAAAAAGTATGAAGAAGAACACTGTCATAAGGTATGGCAGGAACTTGTCGGTCTTTTCGCCGAGGTTGGGGTAGATAACATCGTCCCTTACATATAGGAAAACTGGTTCGAGGAAAGCCTGCATGCCTTTCGGGCGGCCGGGGTTCTTCTTGTAAGCCTTTGCGAAGCTGATGAATACTATTAATAATATAATGGAAACGAGTATCATTGATGCTACGTTCTTTGTAATCGAGAAATCAAGAGGTTTTTCGTTAGCGATTTCGGCGTTGGCGTTTGCCTCAAGGTATTCGAGACTCTCGTGGAATTCCATTGCCTCAGTAGCTTCGCCGTTCTGGAAAGTAAGGCCGCCCTTGTCGTTGGCAAGGTAAATCTTGTCGTTGGCGAGGATGTAGGTGTTGTCGCCCTTGGTTACGGCTTCGTGTCCGTGGTGGAAAGCGCCCGACATGAAGAAGTCGAGATGACCGTTTGCGAAGACAATCACTGGCAGAGGAACAGCAACTGGGACTTCAACTTCCACACCGTTTTCTTCCTTGGTGTAGTCGAGGATGTGCCATACGTGCGAGTCCTTGATATGTCCCATAATAAGGCCTGTGACATCAAACTTTTCTTCCTTTGCAGCTTCGGGTTGTGCATCATCTGTCGGTTCAGCAATATTTTGCGCAATTTCGTCCGATTCCTCAATCTGTTTTGCTGTGTCCTGCGGTTGTGCTTCCGCCTCTTGAGCGCATACTGGCATTGCGAAAGTCAGCAATACACAAAGACTTAACAAAAACCAAACATATTTCTTCATATTCCAATTATGAATTTTATTGTAAGACCACAAATTTACATTTTCTTTTTTGAAAACTGCAAGATTTTTTAAAGTTTTTGAAAAGATTTTTTTAAGACATTAAAATACAATACGTTATGCAACAAAAAAAAGTCAGAACTTTCGCCCCGACTTTCGGATTATGAATTTATAACCATTAGTTCACCGCACCAAGCGGTAATAAAGGTTGTCTGGATTTGCAATCCAGACAATGTGAATATAAGGATTTATAATCCGCACGCGTGAAATTGTTTTGTCTGCGCATTACAAATGCTGATATTCAGGACTTTCTGATTGCTGCCATTGGCAACGAGCTGAAGGTTACTGCCTTTGGCAGTGAGCTAAAGGTTGCCCATAGGACAGAGAACATTGGAATCACAAATCAATTTTCTTTTTCGGATTAAATCCATTGGAGCGATGTTCTCCGTGTGAAACATACCCAAGTTGGTTGGACAATATTTTCGTATTGCCAATCTGGGCATCAATGTTACGATGCGAATGCCCGTAAATCCAGAAGTCAATGCCAGACTCTGCAATATAATCGCCAAGTTCAACAGAAAACGCACCATTTATGGCACTGCCACGAAATTCATCTGCTGTGCATAATTGAGTCGGCACATGGTGGGTAAGGACAATTTTTGTCTTTGCACGACTTTCTGCAACTGCCTTTTTCACAAATTGCAGGCATCGTTCGTGTTCCTGATTAAAGTTTTCTGCATTTAGGCGATGCCCTTTGTACATAATCCGATAGAAGTCACTGACATTCCGTTCTGTAATATAGGCATCATTCGGATTTATATGCGACCATAGCGTAGAAACAATAATGTCAGTATCCCCAAGATGCACAACTGCATTATAATATGCGTGAACATTAGTGCGAATCTGCTTGCAATAGCCGTCTGGCATTGTGGCAAGGTCGTAGTAGCCGTAAAAATCATGATTCCCGAGGCAGACAATTACTTGCTTGTAATTATTTGATGCCCAGTCCCAGAAAGAATAATGCGAATATGTGTCCTGACGAGAATCAGGATGGTCAAGATATGCAGAATCTCCTGCAACAAGTAAGATTTCTCCCGACACTTCCAACAACGGATGACTTGCAATAAATGCTCTGTTTTCTGGAAATTCCAAATGCAAGTCGCTGACAAATTGTATACTTAATGATTGGAGGTTGTATTCCGAAATGGCTTTCAGTGTTTCCAGAATCATATCGGTGCGCTCAATTTCATCGTATGATATTGCAGATTCTATTTCCTCTGAAATATTGGAACGCTTTAACATCTGCGAAAATTGATCCGAAACATAATTGCGAACCTGCGCATCTTCATTTTTAAATTGTTCTATGAAATTGGAACAATAATTGAGTACATAAACAATATCTTCGAAATCTTTTGCACCTCGCCAGTCGTTACCGCCACGCGATAGCAATGCTTCAATTTTTGATGCAATATAGTATGTAACAGAAAGGCGATAAATGCTTTCTCCCGAAGGCAGTGTGCATAATTCGCGTCTCTCGAACCCTGGACGATACCAACGATTACCAAACGACAAACTCTTTTCGTCCATCGACATTACATCCACTTTTTCTCCGTTGAACACCCATCGGCAAAGAGGAGCATCGGGCGTTTGGTCGTTCTGAAAATGTTTTGCACGAAGTTTATTTTCAAAGTCTATGTGTTCGCTGTACGATTTAGTATCTACCACACAATCCACATCAAAAGTCACACGAGGTTCTGTTGCGGTTGGGTCTGTAGCATACGAACCTGCCATAGCACCGCCCACATATACAAGCCTGTCGTTCAAGTCCTGCAAAGCCTCGGCAATTTCCTGTAGGCGTTCGTTATTTGTTTTCTGCATATCGGTTCAATCTTTTGGTCAGTTCTTCAATGGCAACGGATTTCTCTCTGCTGTGTCCAATTCGCAAGGCATCAACAATTACCAGCAACTGATAAAGTTCGTCGTCGCGAAGGGCGGCTTCGGGTACAGTAGGATAGATTGGTTCGATTTGCTGTCCGCGTGAAGTTCCTTTTACATAATGCCATACATAAATTTCGGAACTACCAGTTATGTTCTCCTTTATAGGCGACGCGCTTGAATTGGTTGGAATGCCTCTGCCGACACGCCCAGCCTCTACGGGAAAGACATACGCAATGCCGTGAATCAGAAATTCCTGCAAGGCCAGTACATTAACTCGCTTTTTGTCACGGTCGATAAGTTTTGCCTTTTTGCAGCGTTCCAAACTTTCGCTCACCGTTGATGCACTTAACCCTAACGATTCTGCCAACCCGTGATACGACAATGTCTTTCCTGCAGATGTCATCTTTTTTAATAAGACAAGAATATCTTGTGGTTTCATTTGTGTGTATATTAAATACTTAATCTTACTTGTTCGCTGTTCGCGAATTGCGAACAATATTTCTGTTTGCAAAGATAATGCTTTTTCCGAAACTGCGCACAATTTTTCGAAATATTGTCCTATCAGATTGAAGATGAGGAGTCTTTTGTTGTCAAGACAAAAAGCATGAGCGAAGAAATTTATTACACACAGAAACAAAAACAGCAGCCAACTATTGCCGACTGCTGTAAATTGTCTTAATCTGCGCATTACAAATGCTGATACTCAAGACTTTCGGATTGTAAATCCGAAAGGACATTGGTGATATTTTACAGGAATCGTAAATCCTTGAAAAAGAACAGATTTATCTACCATTTTCCGGTATAAAAAAGTTGTGTCCATATACCTATGTTTTGGAGATATTACATATTTACCCACAAAGTTATTGTTTTTTTGCGATATATAAAAATTGTGTCAAAATTTATTTTGCTATGAACTATAACATTTTTATATCCCGCATTTTATCTCAATTCCACTTTTAGTGCAGCACCAAAAGTGCTGTAAACACTCAACAAAAAAAGTCGGAACTTCCGTCCCGACTTTTCCTCTATAATTTGTTTTTTTTCTACTTGATAACGCCGAGTTCCTTGCCGACCTTGGTAAATGCTGCGATGCACTTGTCGAGGTGGGCGATTTCGTGAGCTGCCGAAATCTGAACGCGGATACGAGCCTGTCCCTTCGGAACTACAGGATAGTAGAAGCCAGTTACATAGATGCCTTCTTCCTGAAGTTTTGCAGCCATATCCTGCGAAAGCTTTGCGTCGTAGAGCATTACTGCGCAGATTGCCGATTCGGTTGGCTTGATGTCGAAGCCAGCAGCCTTCATCTTTGCAACGAAGTAGTCGGTGTTGCTGTGAAGCTTGTCCTGCAACTCGTTGGTGCTCGACATGATGTCAACCATCTTGCAGCCAGCAGCGGCAACCATTGGCGGAATAGAGTTGGAGAACAAATATGGTCTTGAACGCTGACGAAGCATTTCGATGATTTCGCGCTTACCAGTTGTGAATCCGCCTACTGCACCGCCGAAAGCCTTTCCGAGAGTACCGGTAAGGATTTCAATCTTTCCACGGAGGTTGTAGCGTTCGGTAACACCGCGGCCAGTCTTTCCGACAACGCCTGCCGAGTGCGATTCGTCAACCATTACCATTGCGTTGTACTTGTTTGCGAGTTCGTAAATCTTGTCGAGAGGGCAAACGTTACCGTCCATCGAGAATACGCCGTCGGTAGCAATGAGGCGGAAACGGCACTTCTGTGCTTCCTTGAGTTTTTCTTCGAGGTCGGCCATGTCGGCGTTTGCATAGCGGAAACGCTGAGCCTTGCACAGACGAACACCGTCGATAATTGAAGCGTGGTTCAACGAGTCGGAGATGATAGCATCGTCTTCGCCTAGCAATGGTTCGAAAACACCGCCGTTAGCGTCGAAGCAAGCAGCGTAGAGGATAGTGTCCTCAGTACCAAAGAATTCAGCAATCTTCTTTTCCAATGCCTTGTGAAGGTCGGAGCAACCGCAGATGAACCTTACCGATGCCATACCGTAGCCGTGAGTATCCATGGCTTCCTTTGCTGCAGCGATGAGCTGTGGATTGTTGGCGAGGCCGAGGTAGTTGTTTGCGCAGAAATTGAGAACCTTGGTTCCGTCCTGCAATGTGATTTCACCACCCTGCGGCGATGCTATTATTCGTTCGTTCTTGTACAAGCCGGCTTCTCTGATACCAGCTATTTCCTTCTGTAGATAAGCTTGAAAATCGTTATACATGATATTTTGTTTTTAAATTATTTTCGATTGGCAAATGTAAGAAATAATGAATTAGGATGAACAAAATTTTTATGAAAAAACAGAGATTTGTTTAAAAGTTTAGCTTACGCTGAGCTAAAGGTTAACTTCGTTGAGGGCTTCGCCGTTCTATGGGTGCGCCGTTTCAAGGGTTCAAGGTTTCTAGGTTTCTAAGTTTCTAAGTTTCTAGGTTGGCTGACAAGATGCAAATGGGGCTAAAAGGCTAAAAGACTGAAAGGCCGAAAGGCTGAAAGACTGTAAGACTGTAAGACTGTAAGACTGCAAGCCCCCAACCCAGAAACGGCGAAGCCATTGAAACAGCGCCAGCGTGAAACGGCTTTAGCCACAGAAACGCCGCAGGCATCTAAACTTTCAAACGGCGAAGCCATAGAAACAAAAAAAAGACCTTAGCGGTCTTTTTTTTATCTGTTTTGCTTTGCTTCGACGCATAGCGTTGCATGAGGTACTGCGCGAAGTCTCTCTTTTGGAATCAACTTGCCCGTCTTGCGGCAAATGCCGTAGGTGCCAATTTCAATTCTGAAAAGCGCTGCCTGAAGGTTCTGTATGAACTTAAGCTGACGCTGTGCAATACGTCCTATCTCCTCTTTCGACAATACATTCTGTCCTTCTTCCAAAACCTTGAAAGTTGGCGAAGTATCATCAATGTCATTCATGTCTTCCTTGGTGAGCATACTCTTGTACAAGTCGAAATCAGCCTGTGCACGTTCCAACTTCTTGAGAATTATTTCCTTGAATTCCTCAAGTTCTTCCTGCGAATATCTAGTCTTTTCTTCTTCCATGACTATTTCCTATTAATAATAAACTCTAAATATTATACGACATTTATTGTATTTTGTTTTAAGAAAGTTCAAAGATTTGATGATTTAGGATTCCTGCGATGTCTTCAGCAACTTGGCGACCAGCACGACTTCCATAACGAGGTATGCGAAATACAGCACAAAAAACTGCACGACGTATGCAATGCGATAGTCGGCGTCGCTTCTTATTATAGGAATGAGGAACACCACGCATAGCGCCATTTTCACAAGGCTCGACGCCATGAAGGCATAACCGAAAAGTCCTTGCTTCTGCGTCATCTTCCGAAAAATGAATTTCAGCACTAGAACGACAGCCACCGTCAGCGCAAAAAGGAAAAGATGTGCCTCGTATATTCCTTCGGCGGCACAAACGGGGAAGGCGCGAGCAAGCAAAAAATGCACGGCGAACAGACCGATGCCAAAAATTGCAAGTTTTGTCAATACTCCGACTAATGAATCATTTTTCATTCTTAACACCTTTTACTACTATATATATAGATGCGAAAACTGCAAAAAGCGACAATGCCACCGTGAACCACGGCTTTTCGGTACCGAAATACTCGTCGAGCTTAAGTCCGCCGAAAGCACCGGCAAAAATCACAATTCCCATCTCGAAGGCCAGCGACGTGTATCGCGCCCACTTACCAAGACCGGAATTGAACTTGTCGCTCTTTTCCTTGCTATCCATTATACTGTTCTTCGACCTGCGGTTCGGCGGTACTCATGCTGCATGTGCCTGAGAATACAGCATTGGGCTCGATGGCCAACTTCGAGGTTTTTATCTCCCCTTCGACCACTGCAGTAGCTTTGAGCATCAGCAGGTTTTCCACTTTTATCTTGCCTCGTACTGTACCGGCAACCTCACAATCCCTACATTTTATTTCCCCAGTAATCCTACCGGTAGTGCCTATTACCAGTTTTGACTGAGTTGTAAGATTTCCTTCTAATGTTCCATCGAACCTCACATCGCCTTGCGAAACAATATTACCCACGATAGTGGTTTCACTACCGATAATATTAAGGTTGTTGCTTATTTCTTCGCTTCGTGCCATAACTTATATTTTTTTTCGACCTCAAAGGTAATAAAAAATTGATAATTGACAATTAACATTTGACAATTATGCAAAAAGTGGTTTAATTTTTGAATATTCAAATTATCAAATCATCGAATCTTTTCCTTACATTTGCAAAAAATTGTAACGATGAAAACTAGAATAACAATATTACTGCTGGCTCTTTCGGTAGCAATAGTCGGAATGAACTCGTGTGCAATCCAGGAGGTAAGCGTCGGCACGCCTAAAGATGTAAAAATAAACAACTTAAGTCTGAGTGGAATAAGCATAAGCGGAAAAATCCCAGTTGACAATCCCAACTCGTTCGGGTTCAACATAAAGGGCATAAAACTCGACGTCAGCGTAAACGACATTCCAATCGGCTGCCTCAACAAAAGGGAGCGAATCCACATCAACCCGAAGTCGAACAACGCCTACCAGATAAACTACGACGCTTCGTTCAAGGACATCGTAAAGGACCCCATAGCACTGAAAAATGCATTTACAAAAGGTAGCACAACCCTGAAGCTTTCGGGATATGTGAAGGTTTCGAAGTTTATAGTGTCGAAAAAAATAAAAGTGGAACATCAGGAGAATTTAAGCAGATTCAAGTTTTTTTAATACCTTTGCAAAAATTTGTCTTCGATGAAAAAGTTCGTGATAATATTCATAATAGCCTTCTGCTCATTGCAAATGATGGGACAGAACATAACCCCTTCACGCATAAAATACTTCAGCGACTCATGCTACAACGGAAAGGTAAAAGTTGAACAGGACGCCGCACTGAAGAACTTCATGGAAACCTGCGTAGGCCTCAACAAGAAGCGTGACGGATTCCCCGGCTACCGCGTAAAAGTTTTTGCACAGAACACACAGGATGCACGTGGACGAGCCAACGCCATTCGCTCTGCATGCAGCAACGACGACCACGAAGCATACGTAACTTTCGTCGAACCGAACTTCGAAGTGCACGTCGGCGACTTTATGACACGTTTCGAGGCTTTGGTGCTGATGAAAGACCTATTGCCAAAATATCCGGAGGCATACATCATAAAGACCAACATAAAATACCCTATCCACTGATGGAGACCAATGAACTGAAGCGACTCGAAGGCATAGCCGCCACGATACGTCGCGACATCATAGACTCGCTGTGCGAAGCCGGCTCGGGACACATCGGCGGTTCGCTCGACCTTGCCGACATTTTCACCGTACTCTACTTCCACACCATGAAGCACGACCCTAACAATCCGCAGATGCCTGACCGCGACAAACTTATACTCTCGATAGGTCACACTGCTCCAGTACTTTATGCCACACTTGCCAATGCAGGATACTTCCCGAAAGAGGAACTTCTGACTCTGCGCAAGATTGGCGGTCGTCTGCAGGGACACCCATCATTGGCTTCGGGATTGCCAGGAGTAGAATCGGCTTCGGGTTCGCTCGGACAAGGTTTGTCGGTATCCGTAGGAATGGCTCTTTCCGACAAGGTTGACGGTTGCTCGCGCAAGATTTTCTGCGTATGTGGCGACGGCGAAATCCAGGAAGGCGAAGTGTGGGAAGCTGCAATGAGCGCCGCACATCACAAGCTAAACAACATTATAGCCATAGTCGACCGCAACCGCCTGCAAATCGACGGACCAAACGAATCGGTAATGGGACTAGAACCATTGCGCGAAAAATGGGCATCGTTCGGCTGGGACGTTTACGAATGCAACGGCAACAGCATCGAGGAACTTGTCAGCACTTTCGACAACATGTCTGGCGAGAAACCTAAAGTCCTCATCGCCAACACAACCATGGGCAAAGGCGTTCCCGAAATCGAAGGCGACTACAAATGGCACGGAAAAGCACCAAGTAGAGAAGAAAGGGAGAAATGGACAAATAACAATTGATAATGTACAATTGACAATGTACAATTGACAATGTACAATTGATAATTGATAATAAAAAAGTTCCGTCGAATGGCGGAACTTTTTTATTCTGTAAAATGTAGAAATCCTTAATTATAGCTTTGGACCTGCATCAACCAACTTCTTGCCTGCTGGGTTGCTTGTGAACTTAACAAAGTTCTTGATGAAGCGTTCTGCAAGGTCGCGTGCCTTAACTTCCCACTCGTTGGCGGTTGCGTAGGTGTCGCGCGGATCGAGAATCTTCGGATCAACGCCTGGCAATGCGGTCGGAACTTCGAAATCGAAGTACGGAATCTTCTTTGTCGGTGCGGTCAAGATTGAGCCGTCGAGGATTGCATCGATGATTCCACGGGTATCCTTAATCGAGATACGCTTGCCAGTACCGTTCCAGCCTGTGTTTACCAAATAAGCCTTAGCATTGCTCTTTTCCATGCGCTTTACAAGTTCTTCAGCGTACTTTGTAGGATGCAATTCGAGGAATGCCTGTCCAAAGCAAGCGCTGAATGTTGGAGTAGGCTCGGTGATACCACGCTCAGTACCTGCCAACTTAGCTGTGAAACCGCTAAGGAAGTAGTACTTGCACTGTTCGGGAGTAAGGATTGATACAGGAGGAAGAACGCCGAATGCATCAGCCGAAAGGAAAATAACATTCTCGGCTGCCGGAGCTGCGCTTATCGGGCGAACGATCTTCTCGATATGGTCGATTGGGTAGCTTACGCGGGTATTTTCGGTAACGCTCTTATCTGCAAAATTAATCTTGCCCTTTTCGTCAACAGTAACGTTCTCGAGAAGTGCATTGCGACGGATAGCGTTATAGATGTCGGGTTCGCTGTCCTTGTCGAGGTTGATAACCTTTGCGTAGCAGCCGCCTTCGAAGTTGAAAACGCCGTCATCGTCCCAGCCGTGTTCGTCGTCACCGATGAGCAGACGCTTCGGGTCGGTCGAAAGGGTGGTCTTGCCCGTACCGCTAAGTCCGAAGAAAATAGCGGTGTGCTTGCCCTGCATGTCGGTGTTTGCCGAGCAGTGCATAGCTGCAATACCCTGCAATGGAAGGTAGTAGTTCATCATCGAGAACATACCCTTCTTCATTTCGCCACCGTACCAGGTGTTGAGGATAACCTGTTCGCGGCTTGTGATGTTGAATACAACAGCTGTTTCGCTGTTGAGACCGAGTTCCTTGTAGTTTTCAACCTTTGCCTTCGAAGCGGTGTAAACTGTGAAGTTAGGTTCGAAAGTCTTGAGTTCTTCCTCTGTCGGCTTGATGAACATGTTGCGTACGAAGTGAGCCTGCCATGCAACTTCCATGATGAAGCGTACATTCATGCGGGTGTCCTTGTTTGCACCGCAGAAAGCGTCAACTACGAACAATTCCTTGTCGCAAAGCTGCTTCTTTGCAAGGTCCTTTACAACATTCCAAGTCTCCTGCGAGCATACGTGGTTGTCGTTCTTGTACTCGTCGGTTGTCCACCAAACGGTGTCCTTCGAGTTTTCGTCCATAACGATGAACTTGTCCTTAGGCGAACGACCGGTATAGATACCAGTCATTACGTTTACAGCGTCGAGTTCGGTAAGCTGGCCTTTGTCGAAGCCTTCGAGAGACGGGTCCATTTCGAATTTGAACAATTCCTCGTATGAGGGATTATAATGAAGCTTTTTTACACCTGTTATGCCTATCTTGGCGAGGTCTTTCAATATTTTTTCGTTCATGTGAAAAATGTTTATTTTGTTAATTAAATTTATTCAATAACTGTCAAATCTGTATATTTAATATCGAATGTACCGTCGGTAATCGACTGCACTGCATTGTTGTTGTCGAGGTAGTTGAAAAAGAAGGTGCCTTTTATAATCTTAGTGTTTGTATTGTATTCGGTAACAGTAACAGCGCCTTCGGTTGCGGGGAAGCTATAGAATCCCGACTGGAAAGTAGCGGATATTCCGTTGCCGAAATCGTGTCGTCCAGTAGTTATGTTTGTAGGCAACTGCAATGTTATGCTCTGCCACGACACAGCACGGTCGCAAGCGCCATACAGCACCATTGCGGTATCGGTTTTGTTGGCGTATATGTCGATGGCGCTCCATATAGTGCCTCCCGCTCCATATTTGAAAACATTGGTATATACATCTTCGCCGAAATCGTAGTATGTATATGGCACATTTACAAACTTACCCTCGGTAACATTCTTAACACCGCCATCGGCACGATACGCAGAAAAAGCGAATTCGCCACCAAGAGTCTTGAGTTCGGTATTTAACGACGAAAGTCTTACAAATCCGCTCCCCGACTCGCTGTTAAGTGTAGAAAAACGCTCAGTACCCGAAGCCATATTGGGAATAAATTCGGCATAGTGTCCATTGGTGGAGGTAAATGTATATTCGCCTGCCTGTTTTGCATTCAAGGTTATGATAATTGCTTGACCATTACCAGAAATGCCGGTCATCTTTATCCTGCTGTCACTTATTACTGCCGTCGGGTCGGCGCTTCGCCAGTTGGAACCGTTGATTAATCCATACATCGAAACCAATTCGCGTTTCCCTGAACTAGACCCGTTGCATGACACAAAGAGGGACAGCGCCATTACTAACACAGAAATTATTACTATAAACTTTCTGCACTCCATATCTACATTCTTTTACAAGACTGCAAATATAGTCATTTTTAATTCCTGACGAACTTTTACATATAAAAATATTTTCAGAAATAATTTTTGTGTTATTCAAAAAAACATATATCTTTGCACCCGCATTTCCGCTTTGAGGAGATGTTCAGATTTTAGCACGGAGAGGTGGGTGAGTGGCTGAAACCACCAGTTTGCTAAACTGACGTACTGGGTTATCGGTACCGGGGGTTCGAATCCCCCTCTCTCCGCAAAAAATAGCGAAGCTTTTGCTTCGCTATTTTTGTTTTCTGCAAATCCTTGAATGCTTGCATTCAAAAGGAATTGCACATAGAGATTTGCCAAAAGCGGATAGAAACTGGTCTGAATTTGCTAGTATGATTGGCTGGAAAAGTGGTGGTGAATCATTAAGAAATTTTGTACTTAGACAGTTAATGAAAGTTACAGGGTGCTGAAGCACTGACCAGAGAAAGAATATATAATAATTGATAAATATATGGTTTAAGGTGCGATAAATATCAATTCTTTTTCGTACCTTTGCCTTAAGAAATAAAAGTAAGGTATGATCTCAACAGTAACAGCAAAGCAGTCAGTCGATAAGAGTTGTCATTCACTTGCGAAAGACCAGTCCACTCGTGAGAGAATTATGGCCAGTACAATGTCTGTGGACGAATACTTCGATGAACTGATAGACAAGGTGCGCGAGGATGATGCAAATTCAGAACGTCTTCTGGCCGAACATGACAAGGCCAAAGTCCAAAAAGCGATGGTGAGGGATAGTCTGACAAGAGCCTTTGACGAGCTCCATTCTGGTAGGGTTCATTACGATGCCCGTAAACTCTTTGCAGAGTAGATACTATGAGCAATATAGTGAAGAAGAATAACGACCTGATACCACTGAGTATGCAGGAGGTGGAAGACAGAATTGCGGTCATACGCAATCAAGAAGTCATTGCTGATGCCGATGTCGCATACCTTTATGGTGTGGAGACAAGGGAAGTTAATCAGG
>CADARW010000005.1 GCA_902790405.1 uncultured Bacteroidia bacterium | reverse complement strand
AATCTCAAGGTTCTCTACTATTTCGTTTTTTTTCTTCGACACTTCCCTCTTATTATCCTATGTTAGAAATCTTTTGAAGCTGCTCAAGGTTCAGCACTTTGATTTTTCGACCGTCGAGGTCGATGACGCCTTCGCTGGCGAAAGCCGACAATGTACGGATGGCATTGCTGGTTGTCATGTTGCTGAGGTTTGCAATGTTGTCGCGCGAGAACTGTGCCTTGAGAGTAATACCGTCGTCGCAAAAGCCGTAGGTATCGATAAGACAAAGCAGAGCTTCGGCCAGACGACCGCGAATGTGCTTCTGGGTAAGGTTAACAGTACGAGCGTTCGAAACGCCGAGTTCGGTAGCCAGCGACTTCAGTATAGCGAAAGTAAGGTTCGGATCGTTCTTCATCACATAGAAGAGCGCCGTCTTTTCGATTATGCAGGCCACCGACGGTTCCATAGCCACAGCCGAAGCGTGGTAGTTTTCGCCGGCGAACAAAGCGCGGTAACCGATGAATCCGCACGGACGTGACAATCGAACAATCTGCTCGCGACCGCCCGCACCTTTTTTTATGATCTTCACCTTGCCGTCCGAAAGGCTTATTAGCCCACTGGGCGTCGAGGCATCCACAAACACCATTTCGCCCTTGCGATACGATTTGCATGTCGTATGTTCGCGCAGGAAATCCTTCGCTTCCTTCGACAAGCAATTGAAAATCGACTCGGGCGAATAAAAAAGTTTATCCTTTGCAATTTGCTCTGTATCCATGTCGTTGTTTTTTTCGCAAAGATAATCATTTATTTACAAAGAAAAAAATCACAAAAAATTGAGTTGCCAACAACAGAAAATAAAAAACTGATAAAAAAAAATTGAAAAAATATTTGGCGGTGTCGGAAAAAGGGAATAACTTCGCCAAGTTAATTTTAAATTTTTAGAACGATGAAAAAACTTTATTTATTAGGTATTGCATTGCTTGCTGCAACATTCGCATTTGCACAGGCAAATCCGACTATCAGTTATCGTGCTGAAAACAATGCACAATATACTAAGGACGGGTACATTAACTTTACACCACAGAAGAGACATACTTCTATGACTAAAGACGCTGTTCTTTCAGAAGACTTTACTAACACAACCTTTCCTCCTACAGGATGGGATACCATTTGTAGCGCAAGTACCAATGCATCTCATCATTGGTCAAGACAAGAAAACCTCACGATGGGTAGCAACGGCACTCAATTCCCTGGCCAATATGCATTTATTAATTATGGAGGACCTGGCATCCAACAAAACGATTGGCTTATCACTCCACAAATAACAATTCCGGCTAACGGAGCATTAAATTTCGACATATACACCCTTTTCCGCTACTGGACAGATGGAGCATACATTGAACCGGGTGATGGAGACTATGGCAGTTTTAGAGTAAAAATTTCTACAGATAACGGGGCAAACTGGACATCGATATGGAACGAAGACGATGCATATGATGCTGGCACCTTGGAAACTGGAGAGTGGAATACAGTTACAGTTGACCTTTCTGCATACAATGGAATAGAGGTAAAATTAGCTTTCCAATATGAAGCAGAGGATGCTTGCTGGTTATTCCTTGACAACATTTCTGTATCTTCAATTACCTCTGTAGATTTTGAACTTAGCGACGCATTCGTACAAACATATCCTGCAATGAGCGTAATGTATAGAGGACACGGTATGTACCGCAACCTGCCTGCTGAAGAAGTAGCTGGTATTTTCTGCGCATACGAAGGTGTTGTTACTAACTATGGTACAGCTCCTGTTGAAGTTAAACTTACTCACAAGGCATACGGACCTTCAGATGACGAAATATTCTCTTACGAATACGCACCTGTTACCATACCAGCAGCCGGATTTGATGAAAACGGAGTATTCACCCTAGGTCGAGATACTATCCAATACTACACTGTTGACGAAGAAAACCATATTACATGGATTGAAGAAGCTCTATTCTTATTCAACCAATACATGACAGATTACGGAGAATACAGATTCGTAGCTACTTTGGAACCAGCTAACGGAACATATGACAACCCCAACAACAGAACTTTGTCATACACAAACTACACCACAGTTACTAATAACTGCCTCTTCTCAAGAGACAACGGACAATTATCAAATTCGATTACTGCAAGCTCAAGCAGATTCACACAAATAGCAACAACGTATCACCTCTACAATCCCGAAGATAGAGTAAATGCTATCGAGGCATACATTAGCGAAGCCGAAGTAGGTGCATCATTCCACTACGAAATACTTCGCGGTACACTTTTCGATGGATTCGAGGCTAACCCCATTGCAATTACCGATTCGTATGTAGTTGGTGAAAACTTCACTCCCGGATTCATTACATTATACACTGAAGACATTTTCGAACCGTCTGTTACCGAAAATTCTCCAGATATAATTGCTGTAGCAGTTGTAATGGACAACGAAAAGTCATTCAAGATTGGATACGATGGAACTGTACAGCATAACACTTACGAAAACCTTGGATTCATTGACAAGTGGTACTATATTGGCGATATAAACGGAAGCTACATGATTAGACTTTACACTTGCGAACAGGAACCTCCACAGGGTGGTGCTGTTGACTCTTTCACTGCTAACGAAATCGCTATGTACCCGAATCCAACAACTGGTATCGTTAACTTCAACAACGTTGAAAACGCTACTATCGAAGTATTCAACATGATGGGACAGGTTGTTTCACGCGTTGAAAATGCAAACGAAAACACCACTATCGACCTTTCAACCGTTGCTAACGGCAACTACGTTGTAAGAATCGTTAAGAACGGTGAAGTTGCTACTTCGAAGCTCAACATCGCTAGATAATCTATCAAAGCGAAATACAAAAAAGGCGGATTTTCATCCGCCTTTTTTTATTTATGCAAATCAATACAGGTCGTTGTAAAATAGGAAAAAGTTAATTCTCGGCACACAACATCTCTATCAAAAAAAAATCTCATCAATTAAATAGCCGCAAATTTCTGCATTAAAACGGTGAAGCAATGCATTTCCTATACTGTAAATATTTTTGTTTTTTTTATGATATTAAAAAATTATTTTATAATTTTGAAACATAATTTAAATTTTAATTGAAATGAAAAGATTTTACTTAACAACATTAGCAATTATGGTAACAGTTCTTGCTTTCTCGCAGAACATTATACCAGAAACAAAGATTGGGAACACTAGTTATCGAACAGTTGTTGAACCAATTAAAAATCATTCTAATTTTACAAAGGATGCAGCTCTAACACAGGACTTCGAAGAAAACACATTCCCTCCTACAGGATGGGACACAATATGTGGAGCTGAGAGCGAGGGCAACCAGCACTGGTACAGAAGAAGCGGAGGAGCTAGTAGCATAAACAATGGAGGCGCATATATGATTATCCAAAGGGCTGCAACTTCTGCATCCAGCGATACTATTACCAGACCTCAAGACGAATGGCTTATTTCTCCAGTTTTTACAATACCTACAGGAGGCGTACTTAAATTTAACTTCCATACAAACGCATATTGGATGGCAAATCCAAACAACAATGCCAATTTAAACGTGAAAGTCTCAACAGATGCTGGTGAAAACTGGACCAACATATGGAACGAAGATGACTACTACGAGGCTGTAGAATGGGCATCGCAACAATGGGTTGAAGCAAACATAGACCTTTCTGCATACACTGGAATAGATGTAAAAATTGCATTCCAATATGTAGGAAGAGCTGCATGCTGGTTTGCAATCGACAACATCTCGGTGGATGGATTACCTTCTTTAGATTACGAACTCAGCGACGCATTTGTACAGACATATCCGGCACAAAGCGTATTCTACGGACTACATGGTATGTATCGCAACCTTCCTGCTGAAGAAGTAGCTGGTATATTCTGCGCGTACGAAGGTGTTGTTTCAAACTACGGAACAACTCCAGTAGACGTAAAATTGACCCACAAGGCATACGGTCCTTCAGATGACGAAATATTCTCTTACGAATACGCACCTGTTACCATACCAGCAGCCGGATTTGATGAAAATGGGATATTCGTCCCTGGTAGAGATACTATCGAATACTACACTGTTGACAATGATAACCGTATTACATGGATTGAAGAAGCTCTATTTATATTCAACCAATACATGACAGATTATGGAGAATACAGATTCGTAGCTACTTTGGAACCTGCTAATGGGACATACGATAACCCTAACAACAGAACAATGTCATACACCAACTACACAACAGTAACAGACAATTGCCTCTATACAAGAGACAACGGCCAATACGTTAATTCAATTACAGCTAGCGCAGACAGATTCACGCAAATAGCTACAACGTATCACCTATACAATCCAGAAGATAAAGTAAATGCTATCGAGGCATACATTAGCGAAGCTGAAGCTGGTGCATCATTCCACTACGAAATACTTCGCGGTACACTTTTCGATGGATTCGAGGCTAGCCCCATTGCAATAACCGATTCTTATGTAGTTGGAGAAAACTTCACTCCCGGATTCGTTACATTGTACACTGAAGATATTTTCGAACCGGCTGTAACCGAAAATTCTCCAGATATAATTGCCGTAGTAGTTGTAATGGACAACGACAAGTCATTCAAGGTTGGATTCGACGAAACAGTACAGCATAACACCTATGAAAACCTTGCATACATTGACAAGTGGTACTATATAAGTGACATAGAAGGAAATTTTATGATCAGATTCTACACTTGTGAACAGGAACCTCCACAGGGTGGCGCTGTTGACTCTTTCACTGCTAACGAAATCGAAATGTACCCGAACCCGACAAGCGGTATCGTAAACTTCAACAATGTTGAAAACGCTACTATCGAAGTATTCAACATGATGGGACAGATTGTTTCACGCGTTGAAAATGCAAACGAAAACACCACTATCGACCTTTCAGCTGTTGCTAACGGCAACTATGTTGTAAGAATCGTTAAGAACGGTGAAGTTGCTACTTCGAAGCTCAACATCGCAAGATAATAATTGCAAAAACACAATAAAAAGAGCGGAAAAATTCCGCTCTTTTTTATTTTATTACACAGAAACCTTCAAACGGCTTTAGCCATTGAAACGTGAAACTAGAAACGCTGCAGGCATAGAAACGAGAAACGGCGAAGCCATTCAAACGTTGCGAAGCACATATAAACGCCGAAGGCATAGAAACGTGCGAAGCACATAGAAACGGCGAAGCCATAGAAACGGCGAAGCCATAGAAACGCCGCAGGCATTCAAACGTGCGAAGCACATAGAAACGGCGTCAGCCATAGAAACGGCGAAGCATTCAAACGTGCGAAGCACATAGAAACGTCGAAGCCATTCAAACGTGCGAAGCACATAGAAACGGCTTTAGCCCTAAAAGAACTTTGCCCTCTTTATCAAATACGGCTTCAGAACCTCATCGACGGGTTTATTTATGTCGGCTTCGACGAAATCGATACCAAACAGCCCACACTTGTATTTCAGTTCCGATACAAGACCAGAAACCTTCTTCACATAGCCATCGCGCACTTCGGCAGGATTAAGCATCATAGTCGTGCCAGTCTCGAGGTCGACAAACTTGTAGGGACGGTTGGCAAATGCGAACTCCTCCTCCATCTTGCGATCGATGACATGGAAAATAATTATCTCATGCTTACTATACTTCAGATGCTGCAATGCCGAGAACAAAGCCTCTGTATCGCCGTCAATAAACATATCGCTGAACAATATCACCAGCGAGCGCTTGTGAATCATCTCGGCAATCTTATGCAAGGTGCCTGCCGTATCGGTACGCTTTTGCAACTGAATGCTTTCGGGACTCAAGAACTTGCGCATCTCGTTGTACATCACCGACAAATGCACTTGCGACGACTTGGCATCGAGGTGAAATCTCACATCGTCGTCGAAAAGCGTTAGGCCAACAGCATCGCGCTGACGGTGAAGCAGATAAACCAGCGACGCAGCCGCATATATGGAAAACTGAAGCTTGTTCATGCGCTTTTCCTTGTATGGGAACAACATCGACGACGACACGTCAATTATTATCTGCCCACGCAAGTTGGTCTCCTCCTCGTACCGCTTCACAAAAAGCTTGTCGGTGCGCGCATACAATTTCCAGTCGATATGCTTGGTACTTTCGCCCTTGTTGTAGAGCCTATGCTCGGCAAACTCCACCGAAAAACCATGGAACGGACTCTTGTGCAAACCCGTAATAAATCCCTCAACAACCTGACTTGCAAGAAATTCAAGATTGTCGTACTGCGGAAACAGCTCAAGGTTTACATCTTTGGCATCCATAGTTTTTTGTTTTGCGCACAAAAATAATAATAATTTACGATTGACGATTTTAGATTGTCATTTTCTATTCAAATCTTCAAATCTTTGAATCTTTGAATCTTTAAATCTTTAAATCATTGAATCATACAAAAAACAGGCGGGAACGAATCCCGCCCGCCAACAAAATATATAAAAGGAAAACAGAAGATTGTCTTAGGTAAGTTTACCGGCGCGATACTGCAAAACAAGGTACTCAAGCGTCTTGTCCGACACCTCAGAATCGTACGACTTCTTGAGGTTATTGCCGAACATGCATGCAAACAGCTGACACGAACCGGCAAAAAATCCACCTTTCAAAGTCTTGATTACCTCGTAGGCAGTGCTTCCACATTCGCGGTCGAGCAACTTGACAAATATTATTGCCTGCGACAAGGTGAACCTGCTCATAATAGGCTTGTAATGGGCCATTATCTGGTCTTCGCGCATATCCATATACTCCTTGCGCTGACGCTTTGAATCCATGCGGGCAAGACTATCGTCAATCTGACGGTACAAAGCCGAAACCTCCAAAACGTACGGATAAACCTTCTTAAAATTAAACACCAACTTGTCGAATTTCTTATTTGCACGAGCAGCCTTGCGCTTGTTTGAATAAACTTTCACCTCGGGCAAAAGTATAAGGTGCTCGGTGGCTGAGATAAGACTATCGACATTAATCTCCGAATAGTACGGCATATTTTTCTGCGCGAAAGTAGCCTCCGAAAATCCGATAAGGGCAACTATTATTATGAGACATAACTTTTTCATATCCGTAATATTTTTGATTCGAAAATGGCTATGGCAAAATCCGTTCCAAAATGTGTTCAATAACATTTATTTAACATTTACCACTGCAATTAGTTTGTATGTATCAACGATTTAATTAATTTATGAGACATAAAGATTGTTATTACCGTCGAAAGCAAATCGGCAATCGGGAAGGCATACCAGATGGCATCGTCGCCCCAAAACGAAGAGCAATAGCGAGGCAAAAGTATAACTAAAGGTATAAGGAAAATCATCTGCCGTGCTATGGAAAGGAAAAATGCCGGCTTTGCCTTGCCCAGCGCCTGAAACAGTCCAGAACCTATCACCTGGCAACCCACGACCGGAATTGCAAGCACAAAAATCCGCAGGCCTCTCGCTCCAATTTCCACCAGTTCGCTGTCGTCGGTAAACATTGCAAGAAGCGGATGCGGAATCAGTTCGAACAAGACAAACGCCACAACGCATATCACTGTTGAGAAGATAATTCCAGCCTTCAGCGAACCGATGACGCGACCATATTTCTCGGCGCCATAATTATATCCCGCAATTGGCATAAAGCCTTGGTTGACACCAAAAATCGGCATAAATACGAACATAGTCAGGCGGTTTATGATACCGTAGGCAGCAATCGACAGCGAACCTCCGACAAAAAGCAATACATTGTTTACCACAATGGAAGTAGAAGAATGCGCCAATTGTCGTCCGAACGAAGCAGAACCTAAAGCCAAGGTTTCGCCGACAACCTTTAGTTCGGGCAGTCGGAAACAATCGCGGTACGACAGGGAAAGCACTCTTTTTTTGCTCTGGCGGAAATACCATACTCCAAGTGCTGCGCTCACAATCTGCGAAATGGAAGTCGCAATTGCCGCACCTTTCACGCCCCAATCAAAAATGAATATGAAAATCGGGTCAAGCACAAGGTTGATTACGGCTGTCAGTATCTGACACCACATTGCAAACTTTGTATTCCCCTCGGCACGGATAACATTGATAAAAACGAAGAAAATGTTCATCGCGAAACTTCCTGGCAGGCACCAAGTTGCATATTCAATCGAATAAGGCAAAATAGAATCGTCGGCACCGAAAATCCGTAGCAGGTGGGGCAAAAAAGCTATTACCAAACCGAACAACAAGACATTGAGGCACAGAATCATAAACACCAAGTTCTGAAGCACAAGCTCGGCAAAATCGCGTTTCCTTGCCCCTAGCGCGCGCTAAATGATTGATGCACCGCCAAGTCCTACCGCCTGTCCGAAAGTGTTGTTTATCACGAGCATCAACGGCAAAGTAACCGACAAGCCGGCAATAGCCTCCACGCCGACCGCCTGTCCCACAAAAATTGTATCGGCGACATTATATATGGTAATGGCGAGCATCCCCAACACCGAGGGCAACGACAACCGCATAAGCAAAGTGCTTATCCGCTCAACTCCTAATCGTTCCGCATTATCCATACAAGATGCAAAAGTAAGCATTTTTTCTCACATCATAATTTGCATAATTTCATTTACTTTGCAAAAAAAATCAAATGAGAAAATTATTAGTAATTGCAGTTTCGATATTCACACTTGTCGCCTGCACAAGCAAAACGGAAACAACAGAACCGAAAGAAGAGAACCCAACCCAGATTTCACAAGAACAGAATAAACCGTCGCAAGAAGCGGGATGCATCAAAGATTCGACAGGAAAAGGGCTGAAAGTACTCCTAATAAACGGCAGTCCGCGAAAAAACGGGAATACCTATTTGGCTCTGATGGAAGCCGCCAAGCAGTTGGAACAGAACGGAATCGCCTCCGAACTTTTGCAGATTGGAACCGAACCAGCACAAGGATGTATCGCCTGCAACCATTGCAAAAAGACTGGCCGCTGCGTCTTCGAGGACGACCTATATAATCGTGCTTATAATCTTATGTCCGAATGCGATGCCATCATAGTCGGCTCCCCAACCTACTACGGTCAGCCTAACGGCACATTGCTTTGCCTCATACAGCGTCTATGTTATTCCGCATCAAATCTAATGCAGAACAAGCCTGCAGCAGCGGTGGCTGTTTGTCGTAGAGGTGGAGCAACTGCCGTATATCAGACACTGCTCATGCCATTCCAAATGCTGAATATGCCCATTGTCACCTCGCAGTACTGGAACATCGTATACGGTCGCGACGAAGGCGAGGCCGCACTGGACGAAGAAGGCTTGCAGACCATGCGCACAATGGCAAACAACATGGCGTGGATGCTCAAGAAAATTCACAATGACACAGAAACTCCCATAAGGGAAAAGGAACACAAAGTGACGAATTTTATCAAGTAGCGGAATTAGGTTACCGAAAAAGGTAAATAAAGCTTTTCGGATTAGTGTGCAAAATCATAAAGTAAGAAAATGCACTCAACCGACTAAAACACTAATATTCAATTTATTAATACAACAAATCCGAAAACAGACTGGTATATAGACATACAAAAACATAAGAATTTTCCATTATAATCAAAAAAAAATATAAGAATTTTACATTATAACATAAAAATATATACATTTGCATCGTTTAAAAACGACAGAAGATGATAGAAAGAGAATTAAAACAATTGATACTTTCACATTTGTTTAAAGGGAAAGCGGTTATTATTGTGGGACCTCGCCAAGTTGGCAAGACAACATTGTTACGTATGATAATGAATGATAGCGATAAGCGCATTTTATTCTGGAATTGTGACGAGCCAGACATAAGACAAAAACTTTCGTCACCAACTTCTACAGAATTGAAAGCGGATGTTGTGAATGCAGACATTATAATGATTGACGAAGCACAAAGAGTATCCAATATAGGAATAACTCTCAAGTTGCTTATCGATAGCTGTCCAGAAAAACAGGTAATCGTCACAGGTTCTTCTGCTCTCGAACTTTCAAACTCCATAAACGAACCTCTCACAGGCCGAAAATACGAATACACATTGCTCCCGTTTTCTACCAAAGAACTTATTAACGAACATGGAAGTTTGGACGAAAAAAGGCTTATTGAAAGACGGTTGATATATGGATCATATCCTGATGTAATAAACAGCGAAGGTGAAGAACGCGAGATACTTACAAATCTTACAAACAGTTACCTTTTTAAAGATGTTTTTGCTTTTCAGGACATACGAAAGCCAGAAATAATCGAGCAACTTCTTCAGGCACTTGCATTGCAAATAGGAAGCGAAGTTTCGTTCAACGAACTTGGCAATCTTGTTGGCATGAATTCGCAAACTGTGCAACGCTACATCGACCTACTTGAGAAATCTTTCATTGTCTTCCACCTGCGTTCATTTAGTCGCAATGTGCGCAATGAACTGAAGAAAAGCCGTAAAGTTTATTTTTATGACAATGGGGTGCGTAATGCAATCATCGGGGATTTCAAACCGTTATCACTACGGCAAGACACTGGCGCATTATGGGAAAACTATCTCGTTAGCGAAAGAATAAAGCATAATTTATACAGCGATTTCTATGGAAATAGCTATTTCTGGAGAACAATGCAACAACAAGAAATTGACTACATAGAAGAAACCGACGGGATTTTACATGCATACGAGTTCAAATGGAGTACAGCAAAACTTCCTAAAATAAACAAAACCTTTGCACAAAATTATCCTAAACATGACTATGCAGTTATATCTCCAGAAAATTACCAGGACTTTGTTTGTGGAAAATTGTGAATATTGATAACGTTCAATTTTAGCTTTTTGACAAAATTCAGCAGGACATCATGTCCACTGAAGTTCTGGCAGATATGGAAGATATTTCTGACTTCATCATTGTAATAGTTGATAGAATTTTACATTCATCAATGATAACATATTGAATATAGCAAGCTTTTTTCTCCTCAATTCGGTAGAAATTATTTACTTTGCAAAAAATTTGAATATGAAGCGAACCATATCAGTCATACCATTTATCCTGCTGTTAACCACGGCATTCGCACAGCAGCCCGACAAGGCAAAATATGCCACTTCGCCAGCAGGATTTATGCAGAAGGAAATAATGAAGGACATCACCGGCAAGGAAGGCGACGCGCCTAACAAGAAGTCGTTTGTGATGGACTTCAATGGCAAGACCTACCCCACCGACCCTGCCAAATACACAACTGTATGGCACAATGACCCTGTTTCGCAAGGACTTAGCGGCACCTGCTGGGCATACTCGGCAACCTCGTTCATCGAGAGCGAAGCCTACCGCAAGAGCGGACATCAGGTGAAACTGTCGGAAATGTTCACCGTTTACTGGGAATATGTAGCCCGCGCCGAGGAATTTGTAAAAACACGCGGCAAAATCGAACTTGGCGAAGGTAGCGAGTCGAACGCCATAAAGCGCGTAATGTTCAACCACGGACTTATGCCCTACTCGGCTTACAACGGTCTGAAAGAAGGTCAGAAATACAACAACCACGTGAAGCTTTTCACCGAGTTCAAGGCTTATCTCGACGAAGTTGCAAACAAAAACCTCTGGGACGACGATGTGGTCGGCAAAGTAAAGGAAATCCTCGACCGTAACATCTGTACGCCTCCCGAAACATTCATCTACGAAGGCAAGACCTACACCCCGAAATCGTTCATGGAGGAATACCTAAAAGTCAAACCGAACGACTATTTCAGTTTCATGTCGTTCAAGAAATACCCGTACAACCAGCGCCACGAACTCGAGGAACCCGACAACTGGTGGCATAGCAACGAATACTACAACATTTCGCTCGACGACTACATCTGGATTATCCGCAACGCCATCACAAACGGCTATTCAATTAGCCTCTGCGGCGACACATCGGAACCCGGCTATGTGAAGGAAACCGAAGTCGGCATAATCCCCACTTTCGACATTCCAGCCAAGTACATCAATGCCGACTCACGCGAAATGCGCCTCGAAAACGGTTGCACCACCGACGACCACTGCATTCAGATTGTTGGTTACCAAAAGATTAAGAATCAGTACTGGTACTTGATAAAGGATTCAGGTTCGGGCGGAATGGACGGCGAACACCGTGGCTACCGCTTCTACAGCGAGGACTACATCAAGCTGAAAATGATAAACATAATGGTAAATGTCGATGCCGCAAGGAAAATCCTTGACGGAATAATAAAATAGTAACAGTCATTCCGCATGACAAAGCGAACAGCATAAGGTACGTTGCTTGTGTGCCTGCCAGTGCGGAATCTCCTAAAGAAGAACAACATGACAGACGAATTCATAAACTTACTCAAACAAGATAAAATTCCCGTACTCGAGGAATTCTACACCATACAGGGCGAAGGCTTCAACAGTGGAAAAGCCGCCTACTTTGTGCGCTTGGGCGGATGCGACCTTGCCTGCCGCTGGTGCGACTCAAAGGAATCGTGGGTTCCACGCCTCGACCAGTTTGTAAAGATAAATGACATTATTGAGCGCGTAAAGCATACAACTGCCGACACTATTGTCGTAACAGGCGGAGAACCATTAATTTATAATTTCAACCGTTTTACCGAACTTTCACGGCAAGCAGGCATAACCACAATGATAGAAACCAGCGGAGCACACGAGTTCAGCGGTGTGTGGGACTGGATTTGCGTATCGCCCAAGAAACAGATGCCGCCATTGCCCGAGTTCTACCAGCTTGCCAACGAACTGAAAGTCGTAGTTTTCGACGAGACCGACCTCGAATGGGCAGAAAAATGCTCGCAAAAGGTCAGCGGACGCTGTGAACTCTACCTCCAGCCAGAATGGAGCCAGTTCAAGCGCACCGGCGATATGGTTGTCGATTATGTGAAGAAAAATCCGAAGTGGAAGATTTCGGTGCAGATGCATAAGTTCTTGAGAATACCATAGTTCAATTGACAATTGATAATGGACAATTGATAAATCCGCTCCGCATTATATAACGCATTGCAAATGCTAATACGCGGTCTTTCGGATTTGTAATCCGAAAGATACGAATATAAGGATTTATAATCCGCATTACAAATGCTAATATTCGCAAGTATCGGATTGCAAATCCGATACAACTGGTCACAAATCCGACATGGCTGTTACACAAACATTTACACCTATTTATTTTTGTTCAAAAAAATACACAAAATTATCTTCTGTTCCCAATAAAAAAGGTATATTTGCGAATTAACATTATTTGTAACAAATTTTATTAAATTCTTAAATAACAGACGTTTATGGCAGAAAAAAAATTCATGACATGTGATGGTAACTGCGCTGCAGCTCACGTTGCCTACATGTTTAGCGAAGTTGCCGCTATTTATCCTATCACCCCGTCGTCACCGATGGCTGAATACATCGACGAATGGAGTGCAGGCGGCAGAAAGAACATCTTCGGAGAAACAGTTAAAGTAGTTGAAATGCAGTCGGAAGCTGGTGCTGCAGGTGCTGTTCACGGTTCGTTGCAGGCTGGTGCCCTCACAACTACCTACACCGCATCGCAGGGCTTGCTGCTTATGATTCCGAACATGTACAAGATTTCAGGCGAATTGCTCCCTGGCGTTTTCCACGTTTCGGCTCGTGCTTTGGCAGCTCAGGCTTTGTCAATCTTCGGTGACCATGCCGACGTAATGAGTGCACGCCAGACTGGTTTCGCAATGCTTGCAACTAGCTCGGTACAGGAAATCATGGACCTCGCTCCAGTAGCTCACCTCGCAGCTATCGAAGGTCGCGTTCCTTTCCTCCACTTCTTCGACGGTTTCCGTACATCTCACGAAATCCAGAAGGTAGAAGCAGCTGATATGGAAAAACTCCGCAAGCTCGTTAACTACAAGGCTTTGAAGGAATATCGCGACAGAGCTCTCAACCCAGAGCATCCTGTAACACGTGGTACTGCTCAGAACCCCGATATCTACTTCCAGACAAGAGAATTGCAGAACAAGTACTACGATGCTCTTCCCGACATTGTAGCTAAATACATGAAGCAGTTGAGCAAGATCACAGGTCGTGAATATGCTCCTTTCGTTTACTACGGTGCAAAAGACGCTACCGACATCATCATCGCTATGGGTTCGGTTAACGACGTTATCAAGACCGTTATCGACAAGGAAAACAAGAACGGCAAGAAGCTCGGTCTCGTTACAGTTCACCTGTATCGTCCATTCTCAACCAAGTACTTGATGGCAATTATGCCTAAGACCGTTAAGAGAATCTGCGTTCTCGACAGAACAAAGGAACCAGGTGCAAACGGTGATCCTCTGTACCTCGATGTTGTTGAAGCATTCAAGGACAGCACAAAGAAGCCTATGATTATCGGCGGACGCTACGGTTTGTCATCAAAGGACACAACTCCAGCTCAGATTCTTGCAGTTTACAAGAACCTTGCTTCAGACAAGCCAATGAACCAGTTCACAGTTGGTATCAAGGACGATGTTACCCGCAGATCACTCAAAGTTGGCAAGGAAATTTCAATTCTCCCGAAGGGCACATTCGAAGCTAAGTTCTACGGACTTGGTGCTGATGGTACTGTAGGTGCTAACAAGAACTCTATCAAGATAATCGGTGACAACACCAACAAGTACAGCCAGGCTTACTTCGACTACGACTCAAAGAAGTCGGGCGGTTACACCTGCTCGCACTTGCGTTTCGGCGACCAGCCAATACTTGCTCCGTATCTTGTAGGTACTCCTGATTTCGTAGCAGTTCATGTTCCTTCATACCTCCGCAAGTACGACTGCTTGCGCGGATTGAAGAAGAACGGTACATTCCTCTACAACTCACCGTGGAGCGTTGAAGAGACAAAGAAGCATCTTCCTGACTATGTTAAGAAGTACTTGGCTCTCAACAACATCAACATGTACATCATCGACGCTACTAAGATTGCAATGGAAATCGGTCTTGGCAACAGAACCAACACCATCCTCCAGAGCGCATTCTTCAAGATTTCGGGCGTTATTCCTTACGACCTCGCAGTAGAGCAGATGAAGAAATTCATCGTTAAGTCGTACGGCAAGAAGGGTGAAGATGTTGTTAACAAGAACTATGCAGCAGTTGACCGTGGTGGAGAAATCCAGAAGGTTGAAATTCCTGCAGAATGGGCTAACTTGAACTGCACAACCGAATTCAAGTTCGAACACAACGACAACGATCCTGAATTCATCAACAAGGTTATGCGTCCAATGGTTGCACAGTGCGGTAACGACCTGCCTGTAAGCGCATTCAAGGACATTATCGACGGTACTTTCCCAGCAGGTACTACAGCATACGAAAAGCGTGGTGTTGCTACTATGGTTCCAGAATGGGACAACACAAAGTGTATCCAGTGCAACCAGTGCTCACTCGTATGTCCTCACGCTGCAATCCGTCCGGTTGTAATGACCGATGCAGAACTCAAGAAGGCTCCTAAGTCGATGAAGACTGCCGACATCAAGATGCCGAAGGAATTTGCAGGTATGCATTTCCGTATGCAGGTATCGGCTATGGACTGCACAGGCTGCGGTAACTGCGCCGACGTATGTCCTGCTAAGGAAAAGGCATTGGTTATGAAGCCTTTCGAAAGCCAGCTTGGTGAAGTTGACAACTGGAACTACAGCCAGAAGAAGGTTACCTACAAGGACAACCTCATCGACAAGTACGCAAATGTTAAGAACAGCCAGTTCGCACAGCCGTTGTTCGAGTTCTCGGGAGCTTGCGCAGGTTGTGGTGAAACTCCTTATATCAAGACTATCACTCAGTTGTTCGGCGAAAGAATGCTCGTTGCAAACGCAACAGGTTGTTCGTCAATCTATGGTGGTTCGGCTCCTGCAACTCCATACTGCAAGAACTACCGTACTGGCAAGGGTGTTGCTTGGGCAAACAGCTTGTTCGAAGACAACGCTGAATTTGGCCTCGGTATGGCAACAGCAACCCGCCAGATGCGCGACCGCGTTGAACGCATCATGCGCGAAGCTATCGCTGAATGCGATTGCTGCAGCAAGGAAATCAAGGCTATGTTCCAGGAATGGATCGACAACCGCGAATGTGGTATCAAGACTGCTGAATTGGCAGACAAGATCGTTGCTGCATGCGAAAAGTGCGGTTGCGACTACTGCAAGCAGATTGTTGACCTCAAGGATCACCTTGTAAAGAAATCGCAGTGGATATTTGGTGGTGACGGCTGGGCATACGATATAGGTTTCGGCGGTCTCGACCATGTATTGGCAAGCGGCGAAGACGTTAACGTACTCGTTCTCGATACCGAAGTTTACTCCAACACTGGTGGACAGTCGTCAAAGGCAACTCCAGCAGGTGCTGTTGCTAAGTTTGCTGCATCGGGCAAGAAGGTTCGCAAGAAAGACCTTGGTATGATTGCAAAGAGCTACGGTTATGTATATGTTGCACAGGTTGCAATGGGTGCAAGCCAGGCTCAGTACTTCAAGGCAATCAAGGAAGCTGAAGCATATCACGGACCATCATTGGTAATCTGCTACGCTCCATGTATCAACCACGGTATCAAGGTTGGTATGGGTCGCACACAGCACGAAGAAAAGCTTGCTGTTGATTGCGGTTACTGGCACTTGTGGCGT
Organism: uncultured Bacteroidia bacterium; assembly: GCA_902790405.1. Lineage (GTDB taxonomy): Bacteria > Bacteroidota > Bacteroidia > Bacteroidales > ML635J-15 > Bact-19. Next base: position 17,854 of record CADARW010000005.1, on the reverse strand, counting down.
TTCAACCCTGCTGAGGAAGAAGCCGGACAGAACGGATTCCACCTCGACAGCAAGGAACCGGATTGGAGCAAGTTCCAGGACTTCATCATGGGCGAAGTTCGTTACAACTCGCTTCTCAAGACCTTCCCAGAAGAAGCTAAGGAATTGTTCGCTAAGACCGAGCAGTTTGCAAAGCTGAGATACGAAGGCTACAAGAAGCTGAGCGAAGAGAAATAATTTTGAATAGAATTGTTTCATAATATGGAACGTGCCTCAAATTTGGGGCACGTTCTTTTTTTATTCTGTTTTTTGTAAATCCGCAATCAGAATTAACAATAAAAAGTATACCATATTCTATGTATAAAAGCAATTAGTTCTTCTGTATTAATCCAGAAAATCGAATATTAGCGAACATATTAAGCATATTTTTGCAAAAGGAGAATTGGACGAAAAATCAGTGACCAGAAATTACGAACAATCTGCCGACGATGAGTACAAGAATGAGTACAAGAAAATAGCAATATCATCAAGTTACAAGAAACTGAGCAATGTGGAATAATATGTAAATCCCAATAATCGAAAGGGGCAACAGGAGAAGACCGTTGCTCCATTTTTTATGATTTGTATTATTTTCTTTATTGTGTCACAAACACTCGCCAGCTGCATAGGAGACCTTCTCAGCAGCGTTTTATTATTTTCTGCCTCATTCACCCACTTGGCGAAAATTTGATGTGGCGGTTAGCTGAATTTATTCCTTCACATCTCAGCCGCTCACCGCCTGGCGAGCCATATCTGTGCTATCTGCGGATTTGACTTCGTTTTCTTCCTTCTCCCTCAACAAAGCTCAAACAAATTTGGCTTTGTGTACGCTCATGCGTCGGTTGACCTGAATATCTGCTTCGAACATACTGCTCGGGCGGAACGCCCTTCGGCAAGCTCAGAACGAGTCACCGTCATTTATGGCGAGCCTGTCTAAACATAAACCTGTCTAATTTGAACATATCTCTATTTTCAATTTGATTATTCTCTGATTAATTTACCTTTGCATGGGCATCCTTGGCAAGCTTATCCATCAAGGCTTTCAAAAATCTACTAATTTTGGTTGTTGCTCTTACCAAGGCTTCTGTTTTCTTCAATTCCGTTACTGGATTTGCCGCTTCCATTGTTGCGATGATAGCTGGAACATTATTTCTACGTCTATTAATCAAATGGGTGTAGAGTGTCCTTATCTTTTTATCCGATGCATCAATTAAATTTTCAAGTTCCATTCTTATTTGTTTGGCGCTACATACAAAAGCATCATAATTCTCGGGGATCATCTTGTAAATAGATGCCCATAAAGAGTTCTCACGCTCATCATCGCTATAGCCAAATAGTTGAGAAAGCACAGCATAACGGATGACAGTCAAACGACGCATTATGAATGCATATTCTGGTTCACTGCCAGAGTTAAGGTATGCATTTAGGTCAGATGCAATATTCACAAGCATTATCTGTATCAGTAAATGCGTTTGTGACATTTTTACCATATTTCCAGCTTCAGGAAAATCTATCAGTGAACAGTTGGTCTTGGCGTATTCTTGAATATTGACAAGGCTCTTGGTTGTTTTTGCCAAAGTATCAATTTGCGATGCATTATCCAAAAACTGTTTTGTAATCTGTCGCATACGCACATTCGAACCGAGAGTCTTCGCAAATAATCTTTGAATAGTCAGTTTATAATTATCACGAACATCGGTTTTAGGCAAGACATGTCCTTGGGATTTCTCAACAAGTTCAACATGATCGCAGAAAATCAAAACGGCCAGAAGCGTATCGAAAATCGGGATAATCCTCCTACACATTCCCTCCTCGTCTGTAGCTTCAAGTATATTCTGGTAAACCTTCAATAGATTTCCATCATAGTGGTAGGTCAGATTTCGGTTATCCTTGTCCCGGAGGGATGTTTTTATTTGGACCAAAAAAGGCGTTATAGCATCATATTCCTTTCCCAATTGTTCATAGGCTTTTTCCGCACTCGACTCTTGGAGAGCCTGTAATTCACCTCCTATCTTTGACCAAGCTGTATGTTGTCGTGACTTCCCATATCCGTAAAGAAGTTTATAACTTTCGTAGATATCAGCTCGAATATTGATAAGGTGAAGACGTTTCTCAACAGCACTACTAGCGTTCATTAATGCACGGAAACTTGATTCCAAATCGACAAGAATGAAACGAACATTCATCCTCAGTTCGGGAACCAATCTTAAAAGTGGCAATACTCCATCGTCACATTCCGCCATAACATGCATATCCTGCTTGATGATGGGATACATATCACCAACAGCAAGAGATGCATTTTTCACCAATTTTTCAATTGATTCTTTCGATGCCAACCCCATATTACTATTTAGCCTTACTAACTATCTTATATGCCAATATAGCGGCTTCCATTATATGCAAAAATTGCACATGGCATAGGCGGCAAATGTCCATTAATGTAGTTTCATACACTTTCGTGTCGTCATTCTTATCATAAAGGCATTTTATCTTTTGAGTTGCCGTATCATAAACCACGCCCCCGCTGTGGCTTGCAGCATTTCTCACTTTGTTGTTCATCGCACCATCAAAGTATGTGGACATGGTTTGGTATGCATTAAGATGTTCGATCATCTTTCCTCCAGATTTCTTTGCAAACATTCCAATCGAATCCACATCGCCCAAGATTGGGTTTGTGAAGATGTTCACATCACCGTTTTCCACAAGATTATTAAGCCCAACTATTACTTTTAGCCCATGTGCCAAAACCTCATAACCGTCTTTATAATAAGTAGTTGCATCATTACATGAGACCGTCACAATCTTCAAGTCTCCTCTATGTTGCGTCATCCCCACTCCCGCACTGGCATAAATCATAGCTGGTATCAGTTTTTGTATATTTGTCAAAAGCTCTGATATATATGGGAAAGCTTCTTCTTTATACCAAACTGAGATTTTACCATTTTCATCAAGGGCATCCTTTATTGAACGCACCTCCTCCACTGATGTTTTTTCAACATAATCAAGCAGAGGTAGGTATATAGGCTTCCCAATTCTATTTACATACCCTTGGGGGGCAAGATTGATATAACTCATCTCTATCAACTCAAAGTATGCATCGAACATTAACTGATGAGAATCTATGGGTTTATATTCTTTTTCATCAAAATACAAAGCCATTTTCTTACTAAAAGCGGCTAAATTACCTTTTTTCAAAAAGGGTAGCAACTCTTTCAATACACTCCGGTAAGGAAGCAAATTCACCTGCATCTGTTTTAAAAAAGCGTCAAATGCATTTATTTCCTCAGATGTGAAAAAGCCCCGTTGCAGATTAATAAACAACGAAAAGAAGGCAATAGATTCAGCATAACTCAAATCCTTCATATATACCTCATCAGTAATCGGCAAAGATGAAGAATAACCAATGGTTGTAACTGGATCATCGTCCACATTGGGCTTATAGTCGATATCTTTAGGCCAAATTCCTTTGTTACTGTATTTGTAGGTGAGAATTTCACCACATTCTATACATTCAAAGCTTATTGGCCACTCAAAGATACCAACATTCTGATCCATCTGTATCTTTAATTGGTAAATCTTATCACATATAGGGCATCTCACATAACCTCTTTGTACCATATTAGGCATTTTTTGTTAATAGAGTACTTATCCATTGCTATTCACACGGTGATAATCATCTTTATTTCCCTTTTGCTATCAAAGGTTTCATTCTATCCTGCATTGTTTTCGCAGCATCAAGGATACTATCCAAAGAGCATATCTCTCCTATATTGTTCAATTCACAATGCCGATGAATCAAAGTTAGAAGGTAGATGTAACAGAAAGCCAATAGATAATAAGAAAAAGCATAAGTATCCAAATTGGCCCTGTCACTTTTGAATGGTGAGAAGTAGTCACCATGAAAACGCTCGCATCTGCTTGTGTATAATACACAACTTACCAAGAATTCTAGCCTTTTTTCTAATCCTAATTGGTACTTGTGCTTGTTAACTGTCACTTCTCTGCCTTTCAGAATGAGTTGAAGTAATAATGCAGCGTTTCTCAACACTTCAACAGCGGGCTTGACATCCTGTTCTAGTTTGTATTGTATCTTTATATCATCGTACAAATCCTTTGTCAAAACGTCTTCAGCTCTCTCTGAAACCTTTTTGATTTGAGTATTAATTGACAAATCGTGAATAATATAACAACGAAGAATTGTAAAAACGAGGACTGAAAGAGGTATATTACACAAATAACCCTCAAAAACATCCTCAACACTCTTCTCTTTATTGGCTAAAGGCATTATCAAGTCTTTCACTGTTCTCATAATAAGATGTGGAGCGGTTCTGTCACCATCTGCCTGCCATGCTATATTCCTATGATGGTTCATGAATATTTCCAACGACCGCCACGCTATATCAAAAGCCTCATCGGGCCGATATGGCAACTCATCGTAAATATCCAGTATTCCTGAGAACAGTTTATTCAGCTTGGCATTATCGTACAACACCTGTTGGGCTGAATCGGAAAGCTTAACTACCTCAAAAAACTGAGAAAGGCACTGCTGTTTCAACCAATTATCAAATTCAATTTGGATGTCGCCGTGCCACATACCACAATCAGGCCACGTATTGTTGTATTCAATACGTTTCCCTGTCCATTGCCACTCTCTTTTATTTTGATCCTCATTATTCATATCAATATCAAATGCCGTAACGTTCTTTCAATGTTTTCACTTTCCAACAGCTCTGCCAATAGTTGTTATTCACAACATCGTAGAAGCTGATTTCATCACCAACTCTCTTACAGACAAACACAAAACTGGTCTTATCCCGGAACGGGTGATCCTTCGGGCTAACATGAGTGGCCAGTTTACTGCCGCAGGAGCGGATTTCTTTTTCCACATCATACAACGCTCTTTTCAGTTCAACATAACTATCCATGGCCGCCAAACTTGTTTTTGCCGTTGTTATCCCTCCTCCTATTGATACTAACACCTTCCCATCAGAGAGTTCAACAATGGTATTTATGCCACCTTTTCTCGTAGCTGTTAAATCATTTGCCGACAACGATGCTTCTGGCCTCACCCCTTTTAACCAATATCGTTCAATCAGTTCCGGCCAATTACGATTCACTATTTCAAGAAGAGATTTGTCAGACCAACCCTCATGGTCTCGAATGTCAATAAAAAAAACATCATCCTGACGAAACATAGCAAAAAGCACAGGGCCTGAACGTTCAACAAAACCAGGAGAAGAAAATTTCTCGCCCAAATGGAGATGATGTATACCCCAGTCGTATAGCAGACCATCCAGCTTGTCTTTCTTTGTTGCACAATTCAAATGAGGATTCACACTTTCACCTTTCGTCAATTTTGATTCCAGCCATGTCAACCCCACCTTAACCTCGTCTGGGCAAACGAAAGTGTCTGCCTTATGTATTGTTCTTGGTCGATTCTCAAGAAGACGATAAGAATATGAGCAATAAGCTTTTAATACATCCTCGTCTTTGGCCAAGGATGACACATCAAAACCGAGGTCTTCTATTTCTTTCTTAAAAATCTTAGCCAATGAAGACTCTAGTTTAAATGTTAAATTTGGAATAGCTGCCATAATTATTATCTTTTTTATTTATTGATTTCACCACCTCGGCCCAAACAAACACCTACAATCCCCCCCACTTTCAAATCCTTCATAACTGTCAACTATCAATTGTCAACTATCAAAATCCCTTCCTCCTCATGCTCCACAAACGGGCCTTCCTTGCACTCGAAGATGACGGAACCCCGCTCCAAGGCTTCCACGGTGTGCCATACGTTCTTTCCTACATTCACGCCGTAGCGGCCTTCCGATGGGTTAAGGACCATGTCGTCGATAATGGTGCCGTCGTCGTTGTAGGTGATGACACGTATCCTGCCACGCAACACAACAAATGACTCCTCTTTCTCCAGATGGCGATGAATGGGGATGTTGGCACCCGGTTCCACAGCATTCAGAAAACGGTGGCACTTTTCCTCCAGACTCTGATGAAAGTTCAGATTCATCCGCAGCCGAGGCGATGCCTTGGCCTGAGCAGTCAAGTTGTCAAGTATTTTATTATCTATCACCATAATAACTTCTTATGACATGAAAATATGTCACCCCCTCCGTCTTCCCTTATTTCGTGTCATACAATCGGCAAATATAAAAATTTTTCTTCTTCTGTCTCTATTCTCCCTAAAATATTTTTCCTCCTTGAGATAAATATTCACCATGCATCTTGCATCGAATATGTGATCACCCACGAATTGTGCCACTTGATACACAGAAATCACACAAAGGAATTTTATGCACTCTTATCCAAGGAAATGCCACACTGGGAACGCTGGAAAGAAGAATTGGAAAGAATGATGAGATAGATTAATCATAAAAAAGGACTGCCAAAAATTTTTTTGGTAGTCCTTTTCTATTTCCTTTATAATCCTTTACAATCCCAACCTTATCCTGAAATCGCTCAAAATGTTCATGTAGTTGATAAATGCCTCGTAGGGCGAATCGTAGGGATTGAAATACTTGTGGACATCGCCATCGGAGAACCACTTGGTACACATGTAGTAGAAATGGTCGCTGGTCTGCAGATAGAGCCAATCACGCCACAACTCAGGATCATCGAGTTCCTTTACACGTTCAAACAACTTATACAAGTTCTCGAAAGCTTCGTTCTGCAATTCATTTCCAAGCCATGCGGTAAGGTCGCGTTCCTCATCAGCCCACGAAATCGGATACGGCACATTCAACTTACCAACCGGATTGTATTTTGCAACTACCTCACTCGGTGTATGGAACTGGTAGTCGGAATACTTGAAAACCTTTTCGGGCAATGCACGCATAAAATCAAAGATTCCCGTTTCCTTCCACTGATGCTCGCCAAAGGTCTCATAGTCCATAAACAGGTTGATTACCTCCTCGTTCGGGTCGATGGCATTGAGCCACGAAACATACTTTTCGGCAGTAAGCGGATATTCGTCCCAAGCCTGATTCGAGAAACGGAATGCAATGTCGTCCGACAACTTGAAGTTCTTAAGCAAAAGTTTCAACTTTGGATTTATCGCATTGCAGTACAGATAGTTCGGACTCTTCCATCCCATAATGTGACGTGCGCCTTCGGTAAGCATTCCCTCGTAGCCGAGTTTTGCCACCTTCTCGCCTATTTCGTCGGAATAAATGAGCTCGGTGTTGCGGAAAATCTTTGGCTGCAAGCCGAAAAGTTCCTTTACTTTCCTTCTATGACGGTTCACCTGATAGTCGAACACATCCTCGGGACGCAACGCCGACAACGAGTGCGAATAGGTCTCATCAAGAAGTTCTACCCTGCCCGTGGCGAAAAGTTTCTGAAAACTTTCGAGCACATCTGGAGCATACAACTCGAACTGGTCGATTACCGTACCCGAAAGCGAATATGCAATCTTGAAGTTGTCACCGTACTCGTTTACCAAGTCCAAAAACAACTGGTTGGCAGGCAAATAGCACTTTTCGGCCACCTTGCGCATAATGGTGCGGTTCTCGTAGTCGTTGTAGTAGCTATGGTCGTTGCCAATGTCGAAGAACCTATATTTTTTCAACCTAAATGGCTGATGTACTTGAAAATAGAAACAAATTGAACGCATATCTTATTTTTTAATATCCACAAACACTTTTATAAACCTCGTTAACATAATAAGCCGAATTTTCCCACCTTAAATTTTCTACCTCCTGCTTGCCGTATTTCTTGAACATCTGCGACAACGCATCGTAGTGCAACATTCCGTAAATGGAATCCGCCAGTTCGTCCACATCCCAGAAATCGACCTTGATGGCGTGCTTAAGCACCTCTGCCACACCCGATTGCTTTGAAATGATTACCGGCACATCGGACATCATTGCCTCAAGCGGTGAAATTCCAAAAGGTTCGCTCACCGACGGCATCACATACACATCGCTCATGCCAAACATTTCGTATACCTCGTTGCCCTTAAGGAAACCTGCGAAATGGAACTTGGTCGCAATTCCCAGCTGAGCCACACGGCGCACCATCTTGTTGAGCATATCGCCACTGCCAGCCATCACAAAGCGCACATTAGGGTCGCGGTCGATGACCTTTTTTGCCGCCTCGATGAAATAGTCGGGACCTTTCTGGAAGGTAACACGGCCAAGGAAAGTCACGACCTTCTCGCGGAAGCCCTTGTGCAAGGTAAATTCGGGCAACGACATTGGCTCCACCGAATTATGTACGGTCACAACCTTGTCGGGACTAATGCCGTAGCGGTTGATGACGATATTCCTTGTCAGGTTGCTGACAGCAATAACCCTGTCGGCAGCCTCCATGCCTGCGCGCTCGATGTCGTAAACGTGCTGGTTGACGTGCTCGCCACTGCGGTCGAATTCGGTAGCGTGGATATGCACCACCAAGGGCTTTCCCGAAACCTTCTTTGCAGCAACGCCGGCAAAATATGTCAGCCAGTCGTGCGCGTGAATGACATCAAAATCGTTATGTGCCGCTATGTGTCCGGCAATCAGGGCATAACGCGAAACCTCATCGTACAGGTTTGGACCGTAAGAACCGGAGAATGTATATTTGGTATTGAGGAAACTCTCGGAAATCTTAACCCCAGGAATGTTAGATTCGTACATCCTTGCAAAATCCTCGGGATCCATGTAAGGCACAAGGCGCGAACCGACCTCGATGTAGCGGAAATTCTTCCACACCTTGGTTTCCTTGACATCCTTTTCGGTAATTACAGCATCGCTAGCATTGCGTATCGACACATAGTTCTGATCCTCGTCGCCGTAAGCCTTCGGCACCACGAAAATTATCTCGGTGCCGAAATGCGAAAGACCCTTGGTCAAGCCATAGCAGGCTGTTCCAAGACCACCCGTAATATGTGGGGGAAACTCCCATCCGAACATCAAAACTTTCATTGGCGTATATTTTTTTACTTAATCAATTATATTCTTAATTCTAATTATTTTCAATTAATACAGGACGCACAGAAAAACCTATGAAACGGTTAAGCTGCCCCACTTCGCATTTGGGCGAAATGAAGTTAAGATACTTCGCTTGGCAAGGTTCGTCAACATATAGCGAACTCGACCAGTAGTAAGCACGAACACCAACATTGCTGAGACTGACAGAACTACGGATGCCAGCGGCAGGCAGGAAGATTGAGTTGCCATTAGGTCCAGTAAACATTCGTCCGTTTACACCATTCTGTGTTGTCCATATTACAGTACAGTAGTCATTCAGTTCTTCCAGTTCGTTGCATTTCGGCATCCTCCAGTCAACACCCCAATTTACTGTTGCAACATCATCACTTGCTTCGAGTGTTGTAAGCTCGTCAGTAAAACCATTATAACCATAACTTCCATTGTTGCAATACTTGGTAAGAAATCTTCTATCACCATTACAATATCTATATGTAGTCCAATCGTATTTTTCCTTTATGGCGGTTTCTCCCCACGCAAAATAATCTCCATAGTCTGTAGGATTTACTGCACCTACATTGCATGTTGCCCAAAGTGTACCCGAAGGCAAACCGAGATCTACATAATAATGTCCACCCTGCTGACCTGTAGGAATCATCCATTGTGCATACAGAGTAATGTTTTCTTCTATGGTTATTTCTTGCATTTCCGAATAGGTTGCTCCAGAACCATCTTGAACAGTATTCCAACCTAAAAAGATACAATTTTCTCGTGTAAACGAATTGGTAGACAAAGCTTGTGCTACACCTATTGTAAATGTCTGTGGTGTCATTTCGCCAGTACCACCATTAGCATTGAAAGTAACGATTGCTGTGTTTCTTTCCCACTGCGCATACAAGGTCATATCTGCTGTTGCGGTTATTGTCTGCCCATCGGTGTAACTTGCTCCGCTACCTCCCTGTACGGTATTCCAACCGCTAAATGTGTAGCCATCGTATGTAAACGCATTGCGTGAAAGTGCTTGCGCCTCGCCCTCGGTGAAAGTCTGTGCTTCCATTGTGCCAGTTCCACCGTTTGCATCAAATGTTACAGTGAATGTTTCATGCTTCTTACATCCACTCATTAACAATAACAACATACAAGTTACTGTCAACGGAAAGATATATTTTCTAATATTATTCATTTTCAATATTTTTTACTTGTCATACTTCTTTATCAGCGACAAAATTCTCAGCACCTCAGCCACACTCCACGCCTGAGCTATTGCACCACGCGGATTGTATGGCGGGTCACCATCGTAAATTTCGGAAATGCTGCCGATACCTGCAATTGTCATATCTTCCTCGAAGCCCCAAGCAATCTTTTTCACCTGTGGCAATGCCTGCTTTCCGTAAACCTTCAGCAGACCTTCGCAGAAATGCCCGAGCAACCACGGCCAAACCGTTCCTTGATGGTAAGCCGAATCGCGCTGTTCCTGATTTCCAAAGTAAACGCCCTTGTAATCAGACGAATCGGGTGACAATGTACGCAATCCCTTCGGCGTAAGCAACCTCGACTGAACCTTTTCGAGTATCGATGCAGCCATATCGGTTGTAACCATTGTGTATGGCAACGAGCAAGCGAAAATCTGGTTCGGACGCACCGAAAAGTCGGCAGTTTCGTAGGTTGCAACATCGGCAAGATAGCCAAGGTCGGCATTCCAGAACATCTGCAGGAACGAATTCTTAGTCCTTTCGGGAATATCTTTCCACCTCTCGATGAATTCGGCATCGCCACAAGCAGAGGCCAGTTCCAACGAGAACATTATCGCATTGTACCACAGAGCATTTATCTCAACAGCAAAGCCCATTCGCGGAGTTACAGGACGTCCGTTCACCACGGCGTCCATCCAAGTGAGAGCCTTGCCCTGAGTTCCCTGCCAAATCAGACCATTGTCGTGCATCTTTATGTTGAAGCTTGTGCCATTGCGATAAGCATCAAGCACCGATTTCATCTTTTTGCCGTAAAGCTGCCAAATCTGTTTGCGATCGGGAAGCACATTTGCATACTCATGCAAAGCCCAGAAGTACCACAACGGTGCATCAACCGAGTTCAATGCGGCATCGTCGCCCGCACCGATATTCGGGAACAGGCCGTTTTTCATTTCCGATGACATTGTGTCGAGCACCTCGCGGCAAGCCTTTGCATTGCCAGCATAAAGCGTAAGTCCGGGCAACGAGATGAAAGTATCGCGTCCCCAGCGACCGAACCACGGATAGCCGGCCACGATTTCGGTCTTACCGTTGCGCTTGCAGATAAACTGCTGGGCAGCACTGCGCAGACATTCCTCGTAGTTGTTACGTGGCGAACGCTTTGCAAGCTCGGTATTGAACTTGCGCGATATGCTTGATGGTGAAATTTCGCTCAATGCAGCCGTAAAAATCACCGATTCGCCTTTCTTTATCGGCACTTCGAAATATCCTGGCACATACAAATCCTCGCGATAGTCGTAGCCACGCTCCTGCTCCTCGATGTACTCGTTGTTGTAGTACCAGTCGGGCACATGAACGTACTCACACTTCTTCGACATCTGCATATACAAGTACTTGTACGAATCGTACATTCTCAACTTAATACCGTTATCCACAGGCACATACTTTGTATTGACAAAGAAATTCGCCTTGCTCAGCTTATGCACATTTCGGAAAGCGAGGAAAGGCTGGAACCGCAACTTTGTATCGGAATGAGCCTCAAGCAAGGTGTATTTCAGCATAATGCGGTCGTCGTCGCTGAGGATTCGTTCCATCTTGAGTAGCACACCGCCAACGCGATAAATGAAATACGGGATGGTTTCAATCTGGAAATCGCGCAAATACTTGTGTCCCTTGGGGAAATACACACCATCGGGGTACTTGTGAACACCAAGGTGGAACACCTCGTCGTGCTGTACAACCGAAAGGTCGAGCGACGAAATAAGCACATGGTTATCGCCATCAATGTCCTCCATCGGGCAGATGAACAGACCATGATATTTTCTTGTGTTACAATTGATTATAGTAGAACTTGCATAGGCTCCGCTTCGGCTGGTACGAATAAGTTCGCGTTTGAGCGAATACTCGAGATTTACCAGTTGGTTCTTGTCAAAACTAATATATCCCATAAATCGAAAAAGTTACCCTACAAAGTTAATAAAAAACTTTTTATAGCCTACAAGTTTTTACAAAAAAATTTACATACGAAAACCATGGTACAGAAGCAAAATTTCTACCTAAATATAAGACTTGCCATCTCAACAAATTTATATAATTTTGCAGCCGCTTTTAAGAGTTTGAATTATATTAATGAAACGTCCGATATATCTGGCAATATTATGGTTAGCAATCTGCTCAGTTGCATACATGGCGACCTCGTGTAATGCAAATACGCAAAGCATCGAAATCTCGGATGAAGTCGTCGCCGCAACCGACAGCATTGTTCCGCCAGCAGAGCCTAAATTTCTCCCCGACACCGCGTTCCCATCGGTAGGAAGACTGAAATACAGCATCACTATATTCGACAGCCTAACGCCCGGCGAACTTTTATACACCGATGATGTATATGCCGATGTACCAGGAATATTCACATTCAGAGGAAATCCTCTCCGAAATGCTTCATTCTGCGGCCACATCGACAGCGTTCCTACCGATATCGACATCGACTGGACATTCGAAACAGGATTCGACACCGTCAAAACCAGCTTCGGACAATGGGGCGGCGGAACAGGCTGGACAGGACAACCGCTCTATGTGGAATGGAACGACAGCATGATGCAGGAGTTCAGTCAGAAATCCGATTCGCTGACAGAAAATTTCGGCAGCAAGGAAATAATTGTCAGTTCGTTGTGCGGAAAACTATATTTCATAAACTACGAAACAGGCAAGGCATCGCGCAAGCCAATCAATGTGATGAATCCAATAAAAGGCACCGGCATGATTGACCCTGCCCTCAACGGTAATTATTATATAGGACAAGGCATTCCGAAAAAACGACCGATTGGAGCATTGGTTGTCGACCTTTTCGAGCACAAAGTTTCCCACCTATTTCCCGAGGACCCGAACGCTTGGCGCAACTGGAGCGCATACGACGCTTCTCCGCTTATTGTCGGTGACTTCCTTTTCAGAATTGGCGAAAATGGGACAGTTTACAAATACACGCGCGAAAAAGGAAAAATATCGCTTCACTCGACTTTGCGCTACAGCAAAAAGGATGACAGCGCTGGCGGCATGGAATCGTCGATGGCTGTGTACAAAAACTACGGATACACTACCGACAATCATGGCAACATCCTGTGTATCAATCTCAACAATCTGGAACCAGTTTGGCATTACGACAACCACGACGACACCGATGCCACTCCAATACTCGAACTCGAAGACGGCATTCCTTACCTCTATTCGGGCTGCGAAATGGACAGGCAAGGTGGCGAAGGAATATCATATCTCGTAAAGCTTAATGCCCTCACAGGCGAACGCATCTGGGAGCAAAGAATCGAATGCAAGAAAATGATACTCGGAGGAAAGCATTTCGACGGAGGAATGTATTCTACAATGCTCCTCGGCACAGGTGACTGCTCCGACCTTATTTTCACAAACATCTGCACCAACGATCCGCCAGCAGCAGGAAACTTCTATGCTATAAGCAAAGCCTCAGGCGAAATCGTATATTCGAAAAAACTTAATCACTACGCATGGTCGTCGCCAGTAGCAATCACCAACAACGACGGTAAAATGTTTGTTCTGACATTCGACTGCGTGGGACACGCATACATCATCGACGGCAAGACGGGTGAATTTTTAGTGACAAAACTTATCGGCATAAATTTTGAATCGTCACCTATAATAATCGGCAACAAAGTAGTGATTGGCTCAAGAGGTACTAATATTTATAAACTTACAATACGATGAAAAAGATAATCATTGCAATATTACTCATAATCCCCTTCTACGCGAACTCGCAGAAGCTAATTGCAAACCGCGACTCTGTTCAAGGAGCATACAACTTCTGGGTATACATCCCCGAATGCTACGATTCGGTTTCGAACACCACTCCTACCGTGCTTTTCCTCCACGGACGAAGCCTCTGTGGACGCAACCTGTCGATGGTGCGCAAATACGGACCTCTTGATGCTCTTTTAATGGGTCGCAAGATAAACGCAGTGGTAGTTGCGCCACAAAACCCTGGCGACGCATGGAAACCAGAAAAGATAATGAAGATTATCGACTGGACAACAGAAAAATACCACACCGACACCAACCGTCTGTATGTGCTAGGAATGAGTCTAGGCGGTTACGGCACAATCGACTTTGCCGGCACCTACCCCGACAAGGTTGCAGCAGCGATGGCTCTCTGCGGTGGCGGCACACTGAAGAACTACTGCGGACTCAACGAAGTTCCACTATGGATAATGCACGGCACTGCCGACAAGGCCGTTGGTGTTAGCCAATCGCAGGCAGTGGTTGACAAGATGATAGCTTGTGGCGACACATCTCGTCTGATTTTCGACCGACTTAGCGGAGTAAACCACAGCCGTCTGGCACGTATGTTTTATCTGCCCGACACTTACGAATGGCTGTTCTCTCACTCCCTTGCCGACTCTGCCCGTCAGGTAAACCGCAATGTCCCAATCGACAACGCAACAATGGAACTTGCATACAAGAACCTCGACAAGAGCAGCACTCATTTCAAAGTAGTTGACCCCAATCCGCAGGCTTACTCGTATGTTCCCGACGACCCTAACGCAACTTATTACGTGATAAAAAAAGGTGATACTCTGAGCCATGTAGCAAGAATGTACCACACAACAGTTGCAAAACTCTGCCAGATTAACCACATCAGCGAAACCAGCATTCTGCAGATTGGACAGAAAATATATTTGAAATAAAGCACGATGGAAAGCAATGATGCTATAAAAAACAGCGGATCAACCCTATCTGCATCGGACAAGAAGAGAGTGATGGATGCAGCCTACGAAGCTGGCACAATCCTGCTTGAAAACGGAGCCGAAATATCCAGCGTCGAGGAAACGATGAGCAGAATGGCATCGCATTTCGGCACGGAAGACGAAAATTTCTTTGTGCTGAGCAACGGCATCATGGCTACAGAAAAACACTACGCCCGCTCCAAATACATACCGATACTTGGCACCTGCCTTGAAAAGGTCGTCGAAGTAAACCAGTTGTCGCGCGATGTTGTTCAAGGCAAATGCGACATCGACGAAGTGGAACGCCGACTGAAACTTATACGCAACATGAAAGCTAAGCCTGCAATAGAACAGATTATGGGTTCGGCCGCAGGCAGCGCTGCCTTCTGCATAATATTCGGAGGCGGAATATTCGACAGCATAGCGGCTTTCATAACAGGTACGCTATTATGGACATTCATGTATTTCGTAGGATTCAGATATATGTCGAGAATCATGGGCAACTTTGTCGGCGGATTGCTAGCGGCAGGCATGTGCATAATAATGTATGCGCTTGGACTTGGCACTCACCTCAGCAACATGATTATCGGAGCGATAATACCATTAATCCCCGGAGTGCCATTTACCAACGGTATCCGCGACCTTGCCAACGAAGATTACATCGCAGGTGTCACCCGTCTGCTCGACGCCCTTCTGGCATTCTTCTGCATTTCGCTCGGCGTGGCGGCAGCATTTATGATTGACGCAGCAATTAACGGGCAGGTACAACCTTTGCAGGAACTTACCGCCGACCCCGACACTTCTGGACTCACAGTACAGCTTATATCGGCATTCATCGGCACGCTTGCATTCTCCATACTTTTCGGAGTCCCTCGCCGACACTACATATACTGCGGAATAGGCGGAATGCTAGGCTGGCTGCTATATCTTCTGCTGATGTGGAATACGACTATTTCTCAACCCATTATAGTCTTCCTAGCGACAGCACTTGTAACATTCGTATCGATAATGATGTCAATTATACGCAAATGTCCAGTCGCCGTTTTCCTTATCTGCGGAATATTCCCGCTTGTGCCTGGCGCCGGTGTGTTCTGGACAACCTACAACATTGTCGCCAACCATATTCCAGCAGCAATGAGCAGTGGTTTCTTGGCAGTGAAAAACACCGTAGCCATTGCATTCGGCATTCTTATCATAAACGAACTGCGCGGACAGAAAATAGCAAAGAGGATGCTGAGAAGGAGAATAAAGAAATAGTTATAAAACATCGATTTCTTATAGTTAGAAAACATTCTTTTTTCCCTTGCTATATAAAATGTTAATTATAATTTCGCGGCAACAAATTTCATTGTCATGAAGATAGTTAGAACTGTTGATGAACTTACTGCTTTGAGAAACGACAACTCTCTCAAAGGCAAGAGATTAGGTTTTGTTCCTACCATGGGAGCATTGCACGAGGGACACGCATCGCTTATACGTCGTAGCGTAGCTGAAAACGACTGCACAGTGGTTTCGGTGTTCGTCAACCCACGTCAATTCAACGACCCGAACGACTACAAGAACTACCCCATAACTACCGATGCCGACATAGCACTGCTCGAAAGCGTAAAATGCGACATCCTTTACCTGCCCACCGCCGACGACATCTACAACGGCTACGAAGGTTGCAAGATGGACTTCCTAGGACTTGACAGAAAGTACGAAGGCGAATTCCGTCCAGGTCATTTCCAGGGTGTAGTCGACATCGTGTATAGACTTTTCGACCTTGTAAAACCAGACTTCGCATATTTTGGAGAAAAGGATTTCCAGCAGGTTGCAATCATAAAGCTTATGGTAAAACAAAAGAATTTGCCTTTGACGATAGTCCCCTGCCCCATTGTCCGCGAAGAAAGCGGTCTGGCAAAAAGCTCACGCAACAAACTTCTGACGGCAGAACAACTCGAAGTTGCACCGCAAATCTACAGGATAATAACCGAAACATGCTCTGAAATTCCAGAAAGCCAGACACCGCAGGTTCTCATCGACACACTGCAATCAAAGATTGACAGCGTAAAATTCATGAAGATGGAATATGCTGCGTTCTGCAATTCAGAAACACTGGAACTTTTAAGCAAATTCGACAAAAATATCGGCACAAGACTCTGTATTGCCGTTTGGTGCGGAAACATCAGATTAATTGACAATATTAATTGCATTGTTAAATAAGTTTTGATTAAATTTGCACCCGTTTTTTTACGACATCTGAAATGAACATAGAAGTAGTAAAATCGAAAATTCACAAGGTCACCGTCACCGAAGCTAACCTTCAGTACGTTGGAAGCATTACTATTGACGAGGACTTGATGGACGCTGCAAACATCATTGAAAACGAAAAAGTTCAAGTTGTAAATGTAAACAATGGCGAACGCCTTGAAACTTACGTTATTAAGGGTAAACGTGGTACTGGAGTAATTTGTCTCAACGGCCCAGCAGCACGCAAGGCTCAAGTCGGCGACATCGTCATTATCATTTCCTACGCCTCGATGGATTTCGAAGAAGCAAAGAAATTCAAGCCGTCTTTCGTTTTCCCCGACACCAGAACCAACAAAATTATTTAATGGCAATCCTGTCGCAAATAAAATCGAAGATCGTTTGTTTGCCAGATGCCGCCGAGTTAGTTTCCTTATGGAAATCCGGCGGACAGAAAGTGGTATTCACAAATGGCTGCTTCGATGTGTTGCACTACGGACACGTATGTTACCTAGCCGAAGCCAAAGATCTAGGCGACAAGCTTGTTATCGGACTAAACTCCGACGCATCGGTCAGACGACTCAAAGGAGAAACTCGCCCGGTAAACGGACAGCACGAACGTGCGACTTTGCTTGCAGCCCTCAGCTTTGTCGATGCAGTTGTGATATTCGAAGAAGACACACCCGAGAACCTTATAAAAACGTTGAAGCCGGACTTCCTTGTAAAAGGCGGCGACTATACTTTCGAA
>CADARW010000004.1 GCA_902790405.1 uncultured Bacteroidia bacterium | reverse complement strand
CCTTTACCATTGTTTCGGGGGTAATATATCCGTCCTCCATGGCAACAATTACCGATGCAATCTTGAATGTAGAACCTGGATCGGAAGCACCGCCCGACGACAAGTTACCGACGGCATAATTGAAATTTTCGTAGAAATTATTGAGCGAATCGCGCATTAGGTTGGCCATAGCGCGAACCTTGCCAGTCTTGACCTCCATAACCACTACTGTGCCGTATTGTGCAGAATGCTGTCGCATCTGGCTTTCGAGTTCGGTCTCGGCAATATCCTGCAAACTGATGTCGATTGTGGTTATCAAGTCCTTGCCGTCGATAGGCTTCACATAGTCCGATGAATTCTCTATCGGCACCCATACATCTTTCGACACCTTCTGGAATGCGGCATAACCTTCGGTGCCTGTAAGAATACTGTCGTAGCTATATTCAAGGCCGTAATGTCCTTTTTCGCTCGACTCGCCAATGGTTCGGCGTGCCAGTTTGCCAAACGGCTTTTCGCGCTCATATATTTCGGAAGAATAAAAACCTGCACGATACTTTCCCCTGCGCAAGAACGGAAATTTCTTCATTTCCTCGTATTGCAGGAACGAAACCCTGCGCTTTATGCAGTAGCTGCGATTGCCGTTGTTCTTTGCCTCACGAATTTCGGCCCTGTAGGTCTCTCTCGATTTGGTCTTGAACAAATCGGCAAGACAAATGCTAAGCGAATCAATTTCGGCATCGAAAGCAGAATCGGTCATCGACTTTACGCCCTGACAAGCCAAATCGAGATACGTATCGTAGTAGCACACCGATGTAGCCAGCAGTTTGCCGTCGGACGAATATATGTCGCCACGCTTGGGCTTTATAGTGGTGGTTCTTATCGAAACCATTTCTTTCTTTTCCTCTGGAGTCACAATCTGCAAATAGATAATCCTGCCGATTATCACGAAGGCGAGGATAATGAGCACAGCCAAAGCCACGTAAGATCTATGTATTATTTTATTTCTACCCGAATCTTTCATTTTTTGGCTTTTTTACGGCTGTTCGACTTCTTTTTCTTATAAATTATCTTGTACGGCGGACGTTTCGATTCCTCGAGCGTAGAACCTTTGGCTTCGAGAAGCGACAAGACACTTTTACGTCTGTTTGTCTTCTTGAGCAGTTCCGACTGTATAGCTACGCCCTCGGCACGATATTTTTCGATTCGCTCCTCCGACTTGCTTATTTCGCGATAAACATAGATGCCATGGAAGTGGTTTACGACATACAACACAGCGAGAATAAACACCAGAATAACAAAACGCACCTTTCTTTTGGTGATTTTGTCCATTATTATGTCACCCGACAATACGCTGCGCATACCTTTGAAGAAATCCATCGCTAAACCCTTTCTGCTATTCTTAATTTTGCCGATTTAGCACGTGGATTTCTTTCCACTTCTTCATCGCATGGAACAACAACTTGCTTGTTGACAGGCTTGAGGCTGAGATTTGCACGACCAAACACATCGCGCTCATCGTTTCCATCGACGTTGCCAGTACGGATAAGGTTCTTCACGAGTCTGTCTTCCATAGAGTGATACGAAATCACCGACAGGCGACCTCCCTTTGCAAGCACCTGCGGAGCTGCCGTCAGGAAATCCTCGAGCGAAGCAATCTCGTCATTCACCTCGATGCGCAAAGCCTGGAAAATCTGCGCGTAGTACTTTATCTCACGATTTTTCGGAGCAAACTGCTCGAGGAAATTCACAAAATCGTCAATTTCACCGAACGGCTCAGTTTCGCGGCGTGCAACAATCGACTTTACCAGACGACCAACGTTCTGCACATCGCAGTAGTTGCGAAAAATGCGGAAAAGGTCGTCCTCCGAAGCCCCGTTCAGCACATCGGCTGCAGTACGCGACGACTGCTCCGACATACGCATGTCGAGTTTTCCGCCCATACGGAACGAAAAACCGCGGTCGGCAACATCGAACTGATGCGACGACACGCCCAAGTCGGCCAAAATGCCGTCAACCTTATCGATGCCATAATAGTCGAGATAATTGCGCAAATAGCGGTAATTTCCGAAAACGAGCTTCAGCCTTGCATCGTCAATCTTATTTTTGTGAGCATCACTATCACGGTCGATTGCCACGAGGGTTCCTTTTGCCGACAAGTGCGACAAAATTTCTGCCGAGTGTCCGCCTCCGCCGAAAGTAGCGTCAACGTAAACGCCATCGGGATTGATATTCAATCCATCGACGCTCTCGTTCAACAATACCGGCACGTGATATTCGCTCATCTGCTAATCCTCCGAAAACATAAAGTCGCCACCAAGAATTTCGTCGGCAAGTTCAGCAAAGCTTTCGTTGCCCATCGACTTCTGCTCGTAAACGTCCTTAGCCCAGATTTCTACCTTACCTTCCTGTCCTGCAAAGACAAGTTCCTTCTCGCCACCAATGTAGTCGAGCAGAACTTTCGGGATGAGGAAACGGCTGTTGTTGTCGAGATAAACTTCGGCAGTTCCACGGTAGAATTCGCGAAGGAACTCGGCATGCTTACGGTTGAAAGGATTGAGTCTTTTCTTCAGCAAACCGGTCTGACGGTTCCATTCGCTCATCGGATAAAGCACCAAGCATTTTTCGTAAATATCACGTTTGAGGACGAAAGCAGCCGCCTGTTCCTCGTCGGGAACCTGACGTTTCAGTTGCGAAGGAAAGATAACTCTGCATTTGTTATCCAGCTTGCTAATGTATTCACCTACAAACATAATCTACAATTCAAAATTCGACGCAAAACTAAACAAAATTTCCCACTTTAAAACACCAGCACCCACTCTTTCCCACCAATGTTAATAACTTAAGGCTATTTTTTGAGATAAAACATTGATTTATAATAAATTACAAAATCATGCAAGTTATTAACTATGAGCATTTTTTAGATTGGAAATTAAAGTTTAGGTCTTTTGATTATCTTTGCCCGCAAAACACTTATAAGCATGTCAGAAAACAAACCGATGCAAGTCGATGTTGCCGAAATTATCCGAGCAAAAAGTCCGAAGCTGGCAAAGAAAATGCCTCGTTTCGTCATCAACTTGCTGCGCAAGTTGGTTCACGAAAAGGATGTAAACGAGATACTTGCAAAGGCAAATGGAGCTACGGGCATCGACTTCGTGAACGTCGGCGTAGAATGCCTCGAACTGAAACGACAGGTCAGCGGAATGGAAAACATTCCATCCGAAGGTCGCTTTATCTTCGTTGCAAATCATCCGCTCGGCGGACTCGAAAGCCTTGTGATGATGCAGACAATCGACGAGAAATACAACGATTTCATGTTTGTTGTAAACGACTTGCTGATGGCATTGGAACCGCTGCGCCCAGTTTTCATACCAATAAACAAGGTCGGCAAGCAGTCGCGCACGAACGCCGAACAACTCAACGAACTGTACGCTTCCGACAAACAGGTGCTGTATTTTCCTGCCGGGCTTTGCTCGCGAAAAATTAAAGGAGAAATCGTTGACCTGCCTTGGCAGAAAAACTTCATTGTGAAAGCAGTGGAATACCAACGCGACATAATCCCAATTTACATCGGTGGACGAAATTCCAACTTTTTCTACAGCCTCGCCAACTGGCGCAAGCGACTGAAAATAAAATTCAACATCGAGATGCTCTTCCTCGTTGACGAAATGTTTAAGCAACGCGGACAGACCATCACATTAACAATCGGTAAACCAATACCCTACACCACCTTCGACAAAACAAAAACGCCAACGGAATGGGCGGAATGGGTAAAAAAAGAAACATATAAAATGAATAATGGATAATGAACAATGGATAATTGTGGCGACGTGGCGTGCCGCGTCGCTACAAATTATCAAATCATCAAATTATCAAACCTTCCCATGACCGACATCTTCAGCACCGAGAAACGTTCCGACATAATGTCGAAAATCCGCTCGAAAGGCACCAAGCCAGAGATTAAGCTCCGCAAGGCTCTGTTTGCCCGTGGTTTCCGCTATCGCACCAACGACAAGCGTCTGCCTGGCACTCCCGACATTGTGTTGCCAAAATATGGCACTGTAATTTTCGTAAACGGATGTTTCTGGCATCATCACCCGGGCTGTAAGATTGCAACCACACCAAAGTCAAACACCGAGTTCTGGCAGAACAAGATAAAACGCAACCGCCAGCGCGATTTGGAAAACTATTGGAAATTAGGCGAATTGGGTTGGGAAGTCATTGTCGTATGGGAATGCGAACTTAGCCATGCACATGATGCCGATTCAGTCGCCGACAAACTTGCCGAACGTCTGCACAGAAAACTTCACCCACAACAACGTCCGTACGAAATCCCAGAAGAAACAGAGATTGGAATTGCTGCAGAAAACGAAACGAAATACGGGAAATAAATCTATTCGTAAACGATCTCACCGCCTTCGAGTTGCATGCAATTCTTCGACTTCAAGACCAATTTTGCACCATTGCCAACTATTAATCTACCGCGCACAACAAGATGCGAAGTACGGTCAATTTTAAGCTTTGCCTTTGAATCCATCCGATATACAGCGCCAGCCTCAATCACAAGCGTACTTTTCTCCTCAACGTTCACTATGCTTCCAGCCTCCTGAACGAATTCGGAACCTGACTCACATACAAGCACCGTCGGCTTTGCAAACAAACCTGTAACATCGTCGCGCATAGGCTGTGCAACCGTTAGGTTTTGCGTTAGCCAAATTTCCATCTTCGGGGCAAGTATCGCCTTTTCCTTCAACGAGATACTTCCAGTCCAAATGGCATTGTTTGTAATAGTGTAATCGTCCCAGCGCACATCAATGCGGCAATTGCCATCATCAAACGGAGTGATTTCGATTCCTAGTCCGGTGAGATAAGTTGTCTGTGTATTGCGCGACTGATAATTGGCACACTTGAACTCTCCTGTCGTCATCGAATTGTACAAGGTCTTCGCATTACAAGTACTTGGATTTGTTCCCATATTCAACCGGATATGCGTGCAGAACATATCGCGGGCATCGCCATTGAGCACCAAACTATCTATCTGCACAGACCCTATTGTTTTCCTCCACATCGACCTTTCGCACGAACGCGAAAGAGAAACAACCTCATCGTCGGCATCGAAATGCGTCTCCATATCGTGAGTTCCGCAGAAAGGATTCTCTGTTTCGCGACTATGGTAATAATCGTGTCCAGCCCACGAAATGCACTTTATATTGTAAGGTGTGTCGGCTTTGTGAAAGCTATAATTCCAATATCCTTCGGCAGGAATCATGCGCAAGTTGTCGCGCTCGTTGGCAAAATAAACATCGTTATTTGCACCGCTTAGAATGTCACGACCTATCTGATAGTAAGCATAAACGCCAGCCACCTGCTGCGGACGGCAATCGCTCTCATTGGCAAACTGCAAAAAGTCGAGTTTATTGTTTCGTCCCGACTGGTGGTTTTCAATCCAAATATATTGATTAGAAGAGCTTTCGCTGTCCTTGTACGGCAATTTTATGCGCACCGCATCGCCGTATGTAACAAAGTCGCGCAGAATAAATGTTTGCGAACCGTCATCTTTTGAAATGTCTGCGTTTTTGGGAGTTCCATCCACGTCACGTGCGACAACCCACCAATCGTTGCCGTTTCGGTTGCTAGGATGAATCCAGTGCATACGCCAACGTTCGTAGCCGTTGCACGAAACTAGTCCTGAGCCCGAACCTCCCATAAGTCCATAGCCTCCCTGAGTCGATAGGAACGGCATATACTCGCCCGAACGACGATGATTTCCACCAGAAGTGTGAAATGAATTGGGACCAAAGAACGAATGCGAGATTTCGTGCTGCACTATCCCTGTCGGATTCTGCGACACATCGTGAGTGCCAACGCACTGCGCCGTACCTACGCCCGAAAAAGGATAATAGCTGCCATTAATCAGCAATTTTCGACCGCGAAGCAACGAGGTTGAAAAATAACCGTTACCTGCACTATCACCACCATATTCCTTTGTAATATTACGGAAGAAGAACTGTATAAATCCTATTTTTCCAGAACCGTTATCGTAGTAAGAAATATCATTGTGACCATACATTGTCTGCAAACCGCCCTGCTCGTTTATGAAATCGACAGCAGCATTCTCGATGTTTGACTCGTTGAAACTACCCAATTTAAGCACCCGACTCTCCTTGATATTCACGACGACGAAATCACCGGTAATCTGCAGTTCGTCAAACGACGACTCACCATAAAGTCTTGTAATACAACCATATAAATTATTCGGATTGTATACTGTATCCATCAGGCGAAGAAGATAGTCGGGTGGATTCTGGTTGAGGCTTTCAAGCAAAACCATATTCCAATGATTTGTCTTCGCAAATGGCTTTTCCCTTTCGGGATGCACATCGTAAATGATGTTTACGAAAAAATTGAGCATATGGATTTCGCCACGAGGCTTTACCATCCAGCCATCCCAACTGTTTCTCTGCGCAAACGCAGCTACAGCAAACAGCATCAGCAACACCGAGAGCAAAATCCTTTTTAGCCTCATAATCAATATGCAGCAAAACTTTCGTCGTCGAGCCAAGTCTTCTGCGCACGCATAACCTGCTCGATTACATCGCGGACACATCCTTCGCCGCCTTTCTTGTCGGAAACGTAAAGGGCAATCTCCTTAATCTCATCGGCAGCATCGCTTGGACAGCATGGCAAACCAACAATCTTCATAATCTGGTAGTCGGGAATATCGTCGCCCATATACAGGATTTCCTCGTTGCGAAGGTTATATTTCTTCTTCAGCATTTCCAAATCCTCGGTCTTCCACACACTACCCATAATCACTTCCTCCACGCCGAGATTCTTGTAGCGAATCATTGTCTTTTCGCAAAAACCGCCAGAAATTATTGCAACGACAAGTCCCTTGCGGATAGCGCATTTTATTGCAAATCCGTCCTTTACGCTGGTTGTTCGCTGCAAGTAGCCAATCTCGTTTATATTTACTGTCGACGACGACAAAACTCCGTCAATATCAAAGACCACAGCCTTGATGTTCGACAATATCTCCTTGAAATTCAACGTTTCCAGATTTTTGTTCATTTGTTATATGTTTTTAGGATGCTTTCGCTCATAATCTTGTAAACATCGGCAAGATTTTCATCAGAAGCGAGCATATCTATATGTGAATCAATAATTTTTCTATCGCCACGCACAGCAGGTCCCGTCTGCGACGAATAGGCACCGCCAGCAAGAATCTTGGCAAAACTCTGCTTCAACAATGGCGTTAATATATTAATAGGTATGTTGTTTTCCCGTAAAAGTTTCTGCCCGAGGCAAACGCTATGGTTCATAAAGTTGGCTGCGAAAACGCCTGCAACGTGCAAAACTTTGCGCTGCTCGAACGACAATTCGTAAATGAGCGGACTGATTTTTTCGGCAAGGCAACGCACTTCATGAAACGTATCGGCATTAGAAGTCTCGATGCAGACAGGTATTTCGCTGAAATTGTCAATCTTCACATCGCGCGAAAAAGTCTGGAACGGATACATCACCGCAACGTTCTTCTGCCTAAATATCTCTTTGGGGAGACTTCCCGAAGTGTGTATGCAGATTTTTTCGTCCGGAAGGCTTATTTGGGCTGCAATGCTGGCGTTTGCCTCGTCCGACATCATGAACAGGTAGGCATCGGATTTTGATGAGATTTGGAACAAATCATCGGTGAAAACAGCATTTACCTCATCGGCCAGCGACTGTCCAGTAATGTTGTTTCGACTGAAGACGCAGTCGATAACGAATCCTTCGGCACGAAGTTTCCGTGCGATATGATAGGCGACGTTGCCCGAACCGAGTATTGAAATATGTTTTATCATAGTCTTTTTAAAGTCATTCCGTAAGACAAAGCGAACAGGCGCAGGAACGAGCCTCGAGAGCCTGTCTATACGGAATCACCATCAAATATCGTTTTCATGGGAGATTCCGCATAGTTGAACAATATTACGCTCCACGTTCCGTATCGCGTTATTGTTCTAACTTGTGGAATGACGACAAAAATAAAACAAAAAGGAAACCCCTTTACGAAGTTTCCTTTTTTTAGTTAATAAATCATATTATTCTTCAACGAGAATAACAATCTTATTGTTCTTGCATTCTACAAGGCCGCCGTTGACGCTGAACTTCAGTTCATTATCATTCATTTCCCTGATAACGACCTCACCCTTGTCCAATGTCGAAACGATTGGAGCGTGCATGTTCAGCATCTGGAATGAGCCTTTTGCCCCAGGCACCTTAACCATTGAGGTTTCGCCTTCGAACAACTTTTTTTCAGGTGTGATAATTTCTACTGTCATAGCAACTGTTATTTAGTTTCAGCCATCATCTTTTCACCCTTCTCGATAGCCTGTTCGATAGTACCAACGAGGTTGAATGCAGCTTCTGGATACTGGTCAACTTCACCGTCGAGAATCATGTTGAATCCCTTGATTGTATCTTCAATCTTAACGAATTCGCCCTTCAAACCGGTGAATGCCTCGGCAACGTGGAACGGCTGCGACAAGAATCTCTGAACACGTCTTGCTCTGTGAACAACGAGCTTGTCTTCGTCCGAAAGTTCGTCCATACCGAGGATAGCGATGATATCCTGAAGTTCCTGGTATCTCTGAAGAATATTGATAACTCTCTGTGCTGTTTCGTAGTGAGCCTTTCCTACAACTGCCTCGGTAAGGATACGTGACGAAGAGTCGAGCGGGTCAACAGCTGGGTAGATACCGAGTTCGGCAATCTTACGGCTAAGAACCGTTGTTGCATCCAAGTGCGAGAAAGTAGTTGCTGGAGCAGGGTCGGTCAAGTCGTCGGCAGGTACATATACTGCCTGAACCGATGTGATAGAACCGCCCTTTGTTGAGGTAATACGTTCCTGCATTTCACCCATTTCGGTTGCAAGTGTAGGCTGGTAACCTACTGCCGATGGCATACGTCCCAGAAGTGCTGATACTTCGGAACCTGCCTGAGTGAAACGGAAGATATTGTCAACGAAGAAAAGAATATCACGACCAGTTGACGATGAGTTGTCGCCGGTTCCGTCGCGGAAGCTTTCGGCGATAGTCAAGCCCGACAAAGCAACACGAGCACGTGCTCCGGGGGGTTCGTTCATCTGACCGAAAACCATGCTCAACTTCGAGTCATTGAGTTTTTCTTTGTCAACCTTCTCCAAGTCCCACGAACCTTTTTCCATGGATTCCTTGAAGCCCTCACCATATTTAACAATATTAGCTTCGATCATTTCGCGGAGGAGGTCGTTACCTTCACGGGTACGTTCACCAACACCAGCGAAAACCGACAAACCGTCGTATCCGATAGCGATATTATTAATAAGTTCCTGAATAAGAACTGTCTTTCCAACACCTGCACCACCGAACAAACCGATCTTACCGCCCTTTGAGTAAGGCTCGATAAGGTCGATAACCTTGATACCTGTGAACAGCACTTCAACCTCGGTGCTGAGTTCCTCGAACTTTGGCGGCTGGCGATGAATAGGATAACCATCCTGTTTTGGAAGCAGTTCCATACCGTCGATGGTGTCACCGATAACGTTCATCAAACGTCCCTTAACCTGATTACCAACTGGCATCTTGATAGGGTTCTTGGTATCGACGACCTCCATGCCTCTGCACAAACCGTCTGTAGAATCCATAGCGATGGTTCTTACAGTGTGTTCTCCGATGTGCTGCTGGCATTCAACGATTAGAGGCTTTCCATTTTCACGCTTAATTTCCAAAGCGTCGTAAATCTTTGGCAGGTCAGACCCTGATTTTTCGAAACTTACGTCAACTACTGGGCCAATAACCTGAACTATTTCACCTACTAATTGTTCCATTGTGTAACTGATAAAATTTTTGCTAACAAAGGTAATAAAACATATTTGAACTGACAAGAAAATCTCCCGTTTTTTTTCAATATTTTTCTACACATTGAAATACAATACTTTATACAATTTATAATGGACAATTGATAATTTGGAAGGCAGAACAGAGTGAATGATATTGGATAATACGCAATTGACAATCTTTTTTCCATACCATATTATTATAATTAGAAAATTTATCTAAATTTGCACTCATAAAAATAACTCTAAACTAATTTCTTATATGGCAATTTTATCAAAAGACAAATCATACGAGTGGAAATTCTCGAAGATTGGTGGAGTTACACGCGTTAACATCGAAACTGGCGACGACATAGCCCACCTTGGCGAACTCGACCAGAAAATGTGGACAGTACTTAGCTGTCCGACCAAAGGTCTTGAAATAGACGACAAGACTCTTGAAATCCTTGACCTCGACCACGACGGGAAAATAAAGGTTAACGAAGTAATAGCTGCCTCTCAATGGCTTACAAAAGTACTGAAAGACCCTAACTTGCTCACCAAACAAGATAGCGTTCTAAACCTTTCGGACATAAATACCGAAGACGAAGACGGCAAAAAGCTATTCGATTCGGCAAAACAGATTCTCAAGAACCTTGGCCTAGAAAAAGATTCCATCTCTATTGCCGATACTTCCGACCGCCTTGCAATATTCGCCAAGACAAGATTCAACGGCGACGGTATAATCACCGAGAATTCTACCGATGACGAAGTCCTGAAAGCAACGATAAAGTCGTGCATCGACACAATTGGCAGCGTTACCGACCGCAGTGGCGACCCAGGTATCAACGCCGACCAGATTGAAGATTTTTACACCAACTGCGCCGACTATGCTGCATGGAGCAAGGATGGCGACGATCGCAAGGAATCGGTTTTCCCATACGGTGAAAATACCGCGGCCGCACTCAATGCCTACAATGCTCTGAAAGAAAAAATCGACGACTACTTCTTGCGTTGCAAACTCATCGCATTCAACAACGATTCAACAGCAGCCCTCGACGTTTCGGTTGCTCGTTTCGAGGCTATCAGCGACAAGAACCTTACAACTTGCATCGACGAAATTTCGACCTACCCACTTGCACGTGTAGGCAACAAAAAGGATCTCATGCTCAACGAAGGCATAAATCCTGCTTGGGAAGCTGCTTTTGCATCGCTCAAGAGTCTTATATTCGATGTTGATTTTGCAGGCAAGGATTCGATTACCGAAAGCGAATGGAATACCATTGGTGGAAAATTCGCAGCATACAAGGAATGGATGGATGGAAAGAAAGGTGCTGTAGTAGAGCCACTCGGACTTGAAGCAATAAACGGAATTCTCACTGCCAACCGCAAGGAAGAACTTCTTTCGATTGTAGAGCAGGATAAGGCATTGGAAACCGAAGCCAACGAAATAGAAAGTGTTGACAAACTGATGCACCTCTACCGCGATTTCTTCCTCTTGCTCAAGAACTTCGTCACATTCTCCGATTTCTATTCACGCAAGGACGACAAGGCAATCTTCCAGGCTGGTACTTTGTATATCGACCAGCGCAGTTGCGACCTCTGTATCAAGGTAAGCGACATGCCTAAGCACAATTTAACTGCAAGTTTCAGCGGAATGTATATCGCATACTGCGACTGCCACTCGAAGACTAAGAACGAGAACATGACTATCGCAGCCGTCATCACAAACGGTGAAGTAAACAACCTTATGGTTGGCAAGAATGCCATTTTCTATGACCGTCAAGGTAACGACTGGGACGCAACAATCACCAAGATTATCGAAAACCCGATAAGCATACGCGAAGCTTTCTGGTCGCCTTACCGCAAATTTGCAAGGTTTATCGAAAACCAGATTAACAAGTTCGCTGCAAGTCAGGACGAGAAGGTTACAAGTCAGGCAACCGGTACGATGGAAGCTGCGGGCGACCAGATGGTAGCCAACGCAAGCAAGGCTGCACAAAACGTTCCTGGCTCCGAAGCCAAGAAAAATCAGGCTTTCGACATTGCTAAGTTCTGCGGTATCTTTGCTGCAATAGGTTTGGCATTAGGATATATTGGAGGTTTCTTGGTTTCATTGGCAACGGGCTTCCTTAAACTTTCGTGGTGGCAGATGCCTCTTGCAATTATAGGTGTCATGTTGCTTATTTCTGGTCCAGCAATGATAATTGCTTGGCTCAAGTTGCGCAAGCGTAACCTTTCGCCGGTACTCAACGCCAACGGATGGGCAGTCAACGCACAGGCATACGTCAACATCAAGTTCGGTGCAACGCTCACCAAGATTGCCAAGTTCCCGCACATAAAGAACGCAACCGACCCATTCAAGCAGGGCGTTCCTGTTTGGAGAAAAATACTTTATGTAATTATTGTCCTTGGTATCATCTTCTGCGCATTGTACTTTACCAATGTTTTGTCGCGTGTAGGCTTGCCTTCGCCGTTCCATAAGGACGCACCGACAGAAGTTGTTGCTACCGATACGGTTCCCGCAAACGATACCACAGCCACTGTAGAAGCACCGGCAGAAGCTCCTGCTCCTGAAACACCTGCTGCAGAATAAAACAATCATTATTTAACGCAATAAAAGGCTGAGGTTGCTCAGCCTTTTTTGTTGCATGTTAGGTATTGCCTAAAAACTATAATTAAAGTGGAGGCGCAAAATTTTGCGCCTCCACATAATTTTGGGGCCTCCACATAATTTGGGACATCCACATAATATCCTTCTGATATGGGCAGAACCATCCAAAAATAATTTGTCTAAACAAAAAAAATAGGGAGGTCTCCCTCCCTATTCAATTTATCATTTGTTAGTGATTACCTTATTATATTAACCTTTACAACGCTAGCACCAACCTTTACGAAATATGTTCCATTGCAAAGTCCAGAAAGGTCTATCATCTGGTTTTCAGCGGCATTTTCAACTGTTGCTACAACCTGACCGAGAGCATTTACAACAACAACATTCTGACCTTCAGCATTTACAATGCTAATTTGTCCGCTTGTTGGATTAGGATAAACCTCGATTTCATTTGCAAACATTTCATCAACCGAAGCATCGCAGTCGGCAGTAATGTCGTTTACTGTCGGATAGTTCACATAATACTTTCCGAACGAATATTCGACAATGCCTGCTACGCTGTAATATTTGTCCTTCTGGATAGTATATGCACCATTTGCAAAGTTGTGGCTATATGTAACTGTATCGCCAGCAGCATTTACACAAGACCAGTTGCCATAAGGCATTGTACTGCCAGTACTACGGGCACATTCAACACGCACATAGCAAGCTTCGTATGCCTCGCTCTTGGCCTCGTTGATTGTAACGTTCATAGGTCTTGCGACACCTATATCAAATACTTCGAAGTTGGCAACATTCTTCAACTCGGTAAGTCCATAATACTCGGTTACCAAAGCCTGCAACTTAACAGAATCGCCGATGTTAGGATTGTTTATCGAGTCGAACACCCAGACACCACTCCAAGCTTCGTTTGCATCCTGAATAGAATAACCCTTTACCGGGCAATAAGGAGTATTTATGAAGTTAGATGTAACAACACCCTTTACCCAGACCGTCTGGTTGTTGAGTGGAGAATCACCGCTTTCCTCGGTTGTATATTGTATATCGCGAATTGCCGTGAAAGTAGGTCCTGCCAAATTAACCGTGAAAGTAGATGATGCAGAAGCAACAACTGTTTGGTCGTTTGCTACAAGACTAGCATGAATGGTGTGTTCGCCTTCGGTAAGTCCTGTGAAAGCATGTGAGGTTGCGGTACCAGAGATTGCGTCTTCATCATCAATTGAGAACGAAATGTTTCCATCGGTTCCAACGGTAAAGTTGAAGATTTGTACGGTTGCATTCACTGCCGAAGAGTAAACTACGCTGTTGTTTACAGGATTTGTAATTGCAATCGTAGGAACAACAGAACCTGCAACAATGTCGTTTTCGCTACGCGGCTTGAGTTCCCAGATTCCATCTTGTCCAAACCAATCGACAATACCAGTAACGGTGTATGATGTTCCAACAGTAGGAGTGTAAGTAAGACCAAATATCACGATTGATGTTCCATCGCTTATTGTCCATTTCTTTGCTCCGCCGATGTTTGTGCAAGTACCAGTAACAGTAACGAGCATACTTTCGTATGGTTCGGCTATTTCGCTAATGTTAGCAAGAACTAGTCCGTTTATCGGAGTTGCAGCACCATTGTTTACAATAGCAGTAGGATTCATCTCTGTAAGACCATTGTATTCGGTAATTGAACCGGTAACGGTAACATTGTCGCTAAGGGCTGGTGTCAACGACGAATTAGTATTATATATGTATAGTCCGCTCCAAGCAGCCTCGGCATCCTGGATATAAAACTTGTCGTTGTTGAATCCAGTTACGGTACCGCTTATGGTAACAGTCTGTCCGTTGTAAGGAGAATCTCCGTTCTCGGCAGTTGTGTACTGAATATCGCGAATCATAAGTTGTCCGCTTGTGCGAGCCTCGAACGTTACTGTTGCAGTAACTGGAGTTTCGAGAGAATTTTCGCCCATGTCGACAAGTTCGAAAGCAAGAGTATTGCTTCCGTTAACCAAATCATTTACTACGAACGAACCTTCTGCGTCAACATAAACTGCATTTCCACCATTAAGCGTATATTTCAACTCTCCGTCGGTTCCAAGTTCGAAATTGTAAACACGGAACTGCACCTCTACATTGTCGTCCATAACTGTTGAGCCTTCAACAGGCGAAAGAATGCGGAGAGCAATGCCATCAACATTTTCGGTTATATCGGCAGCACTTCGCGGAAGCACTACCCAGCCAACATTGTAAGTAGGCTTGTTGGTATATGATAGTACGCCAGTGACTTCGTATTCAATTTCTGTAGTCGGTGTGAATTCAAAGCAATCTGCACCTATATAAATAGTATCATTAGCATTGTTTTCGAGCTGCCATGCAGTACTGAGCATTGTTCCGTTGTGAGTTCCGGTTACCTTTACAAGCATCGACTCGTACTGTTCCGAAGCGGATCCGAGTTCTATTTCAATTGGTGCGAAAAGATCATTGTCGCTGCTTCTTACGATAACATCGGTAACGTCGCCCATTTCGGTCAGACCGTTATATTCAGACATTGTGCCGCGAACAACAACCATATCGCCAAGTTCTACTTCGCCAACATGATCGACAGTATAAATATAAAGTCCGCTATAAGCTTCGGTTGATGACTGAATATAGAAACCACGTTCAACCTTAGCGGTAACAATACCCTGAGTTGCGACAACATTTCCGTTCTGGGCATTCTCGTCTGCAGTACCCTGGATTGCAGGAATTGTCAGCAAGGTCGAGAAATCGGCATCGATTGTGAAAGCTACATTTGCTGTAACAGGGGTTTCCAACGAAGCATTATCCATATCTACGAGTTCGAGTGCGAGAGTGTGGTTGCCGTCCTCGATGTCTGAAATTGCGAAAGTGGCAGTTGTTGAATACTGAGCAGCGCCACCGTCGAGAGTATATTTTATCTTACCCTGAGTGCCAAGTGTAAAGTTGCGAACTGCAATATTGACATTTATAGAATTTGCAAAGAAAAACGCGTCGTTTGCAGGAGCATTAACTGTAAATGCTGGGTCGTCACTAACCGATGATGCATCCAGATAAAGTGCTATCTTCTGCTGGTTTGTATACGATGTCGACTTATAGTATCTAAATCTAGTTTGTCCATCGTTAATATTATACCTGAGGTGAGTTTCTGCAGAAACAATTTCTACCGAATCTGTCGAAAAGGTAATGGTATTTACATAAGCTTCAGTAGTGCTGAACTTAACCGTATTGTTATTACCAGTATTACCAATAAAGTAACCACTTGCCGACTTTACCGAATAACCGCCGTCTACAACACCCAAAGTAAAGTAGAAATCGTTTGTTGCAACAGAAATTGATCCGTTCGATATTGAAACATTCTTGGTATTCGAAACAACATCCAACGATGTAAGGCTACCATCGAAAGCCACGTTTCCTGCTTCATATACAATCAGGTACTTGCCGCCATCGACAATCTGATCTTCGCTTGTAACCTTTGTGTAGGTCGTCTGTGCAGATGCCATTCCAAATGCAAGCATCAAGCACAAAATAAAACTTAATGATAAAAATTTATTCATAACTCTCTCATTTTTAAGTTAATAATTTAGGGTTGCTATACAAAAAAAGAACCTATCCGAAGATAGGTTCCGTATAAATTCAATTATTTTTCGAGGATTTCGGGGTCGACGAGAATTCTACCGCAATATTCGCAAGGTATGATCTTCTTGCTCGACTTGATATCAAGTTGCCTCTGCGGTGGGATCTTGTTGTAGCAACCGCCGCAAGCATCACGTTCGATAGTAACGACAGCAAGCTTGTTGCGAGCATTGTTGCGGATACGGGTATAAGCGAAGAGAAGACGTGGCTCGATGAGCTGGGAGATTTCCTCACGTTCTGCATTAAGTCTTTCTTCCTCGGTCTTAGTTTCGGAAATGATACCATCGAGTTCAACCTTTTTCATTTCGAGGTCTTTGCGACGTTCTGCCAAACGTTCCTTGGCATCGGTAATCATATTATTCCTATTCTCGATCTCTTCCTTGTTAACTCTTATGCTCTTTTCTGCCAACTGCATATCGAGTTCCTGGTTTTCGATCTCCTTGGTAAGAGCATCGAATTCCCTGTTGTTACGAACGTTGTTCTGCTGCTCCTGATATTTCTTCATCTGAGCATCAGCTTCCATTCTCTTGCGTTCCGAAACGGAAATCTGGGCGTTCAAGTCTTTTACCTCCTGCTTGTAGTTGCTGATACGAGTTTCGAGACCTGCAATTTCGTCTTCGAGGTCGCGCACTTCCAAAGGAAGTTCACCGCGAAGGGTTCTTATCTCATCAAGTTTAGAATCAACAAGTTGGAGCTTGTATAAGTTCTTAAGTTTTTCGGTTACGGTAAGTTCGTTTTTCTTTTCGTTTTCTGTCATCTCAATAATTGTTTATCGGATTCGTATTTATGTCTGAAAAATAGGTTGCAAAGTTAATGCTTTTTTTCACAATAACGTCATAAAAAATTTCTTTTGTGAACTGTTCGCTTTCGTAGTGCCCGATGTCGAGCAAAAGTATCTTTCCTTCCGCCAAGAACCAGTCGTGATATTTTATGTCGGCTGTAATGTAAGCATCTGCATTCGAGGCTATTGCTGTGCGTATGTACGATGCTCCGCTTCCTCCGCAAACTGCTACGCGACGGATTTTCCTGCCAGTCTTCGCGCTATGACGAATGTTGCCAACCTTAAATGTCTGCTTTACGGTTTCAAGCAACTCGTCCTCGGTAATTTCCTCAGCAAGTTTGCCAATTGCACCAAGTCCGACCTGTTCCCAATGGTTTTCAATCTGATATATATCAAACGCTGGTTCTTCGTACGGGTGAACTTTTAGCATTGCCGACACAACTTTCGCTTGCAAGTACGACGGACAAATTACCTCGATTCTCACTTCGGCTTCGTGATGCTGTTTACCGATTTCGCCTACAAACGGATTGCAATTCTCGCCAGCGCGGAAAGTGCCAGTGCCGTTCACATTGAAACTGCATTCGTCGTAGTCGCCAATTGTCCCTGCACCTGCCAAAAACATTGCATTGCGAACAGCATCGGCGTGGGATTCAGGCACATAAACCGCAATTTTGCGAAGCAAATGCTTTTCCGCATCAATGACGGTGCAATTTTTCAGTCCAAGCTTTTCGCACATCTTCATGCTCACACCGTTTTGCGCCTTGTCAAAGTTGGTATGTCCGCAATAAATGGAAATATTGTTCTGCAAAGCCTTGATTATAGATTTTTCCACATTGTTGCTTCCCGTAATGCGCTTTATGTTCGGAAAAATCAGCGGATGGTGCGAAACTATCATATTGCAACCCTTGGCAATAGCCTCGTCAACCACTTCGGGGACAACATCTACGCAAATAAGCACGCCGGCGATTTCCGCATCGGGGAAACCGACATTCAGCCCTGCATTGTCGTAGCTTTCCTGCAGGCACGACGGAGCAAAACGCTCGAGTTCGGATACTAATTCTTTTACTTTCATTACCTTTGTCTTACAGGCTTACAGGCTCACAGACTAAAAAAACTAAAAGGTCCAAAGGCAATCGACTGCTAGACCGTCAGCCTGTCAGCCTGCTGGCCCTTTTACATCTCGTTCTTTATTCCCACAAGCATTTCCTTTATTCCTTCGAGCCGGCTTACGATTTCCATATTGGCTTCCACATCGGTACGGTTCTTCGAGAGGCGTTTGCTGGCGCCGTCGAGTGTCATGCCACAATCCTTCACCAAGTATTTTATCTGCTTCAGTACTTCGATGTCCTTCATTGTGAACTGGCGGTTGCCTTTGGCGGTACGCTGCGGCTTTATGAAAGCCTCGAACTCCTTTTCCCAGAAACGAATGTTCGACTCGGCAATGTCGAGGTAGGATGCCACTTCGCTAATCGAGTAGTAAAGCTTATTGGGGTTAAATTCGTTTGTTTTTTCCTTTGCCATAATATATTGCAATTTATGTTGCAAAAATATGTTTTTTTCGGGAAATCACAATCGGGTTGCCAAATGTTCAAACAAATTTATTGGACGGAAGTGTTGTCTGTTAACGAATAGTTTGTACTTCGGCCACCTTCTTGGTTTTTGACGAGCACTCCCTTGTCAACCAAATCGTTGATGTCGTTTAAGGCGGTATCGGACGAACATTTTGCAATTTTTGCCCATTTGCCAGTCGTCAGTTTTCCAAAGAATCCGTCGAATAGCATATTGATGAGTTTCTTTTGCCTAGCGTTGAAATTGGTCTCGGAATGCACATCCCAGAAATGCGCCTTTTTCAGAACCGACGACAATGTGTCTTCGGTGGCAAGCAGCGATTTCTTCATACAATCCAAGAACCACAAAATCCATTCGGTGATGTTGCCGTCGCCTCTTTGTGCGCGTTCTAGGACATTGTAGTAATTTTTCTTGTCGGTCTGTATCTGGTTCGACATACTGTAGAAACGCATCGGTGTCCCGTCGGCTCTCGACAGCATCATTTCGGTCAATGCTCTTGCTATTCGACCGTTACCATCGTCAAATGGATGGATTGTGACGAACCACAAATGCACAATTGCAGCGCTAAGTACTGCATCGGTCTTATTGTCAGAATTTATCCATTTTATAAGACGGTTCATTTCCATCTTTACTCTGCTATGTGTAGGTGCTTGATAGTGAACTTTCTCGTGTCCCATTGCACCGGAAACTACTTGCATCTCGTGAGTGCGGTACTTGGCAACATCTATCCTGTACAAACCGCTCATTCCAGTAGGAAACAATACATTATGCCATCCGAACAGTCTTTCGTCAGAAAGCGGAGCATTGTAGTTTTGGGTTGCGTCAATCATCATTTCCACAACGCCGTCGATGTATCTTGACGATTTTGTTGTTCCTGCCACAGGGATTCCAAGCCTTTGTGCTATCGACGATCTAACCTGTTCAAGATTAAGCATTTCTCCTTCAATTTCAGATGACTTTACAATTTCGAGCGACAAGTTGGTCAACTGTGCTTCGTTCTGCTGTGAAAAACCTATAGACGATAAATTTCCGAGAACTTTCCCTTGCAACAGTCTCACTTCCGCAAGTTTATTAATTACGGACGCTGTGTCATATCTGAATTTCCACCAGCCTGTATGTTCGTGCAGGTACATATTGTAATTTTTTGCAAAGGTAAATCTTTTCGGTAAATAAATACTCTATTCGCCGAAAATTTTTCGGTGAATAATATCACTAATCGCCGAAAGTGCTTGCGAGAAAAAACATTACCCAAACAAGAAGGGTTGTCTGTCAGCCTTTTAGCCCTTCACCACCACAATCTTCTTTGTCACCACCTTGCCGTCTTCCATCCTTACCCTTACAAAATAGCTTCCTGCCGGCATATTTTCTGTGGATATTACAATAGTGGCGTCGCGCCGCGGCACGACACTACTATTGTAATACACCACCTCTCCTAACAGATTGCAAATCTCTATTCCTGCAATATTTTCTCCTGCAACAGTAATGCTTCCCCTTGCAGGATTGGGATAAACAGAAACACTTTGCTCTGCAATATTTTCTATTCCCGAATCGCAATCACCTACCACATTTATTTCCTTTGTGATTGTTTTGCTTTCGCCGTAGAAATCGCGTACCTCAATTGCAATTTGCTGTACACCAATACTATTAGGCACTACAAACTGTATGGGCTTGTGAATGCATTGTTCCCATTCGCCACCGACTATAGTTGCTTCGGTTTCGGTAAATGTGGCAAAATTATATTGTGGACTAATAACAGCGATTTCTCCAAGTCCAATTTCTTTTGGCATCCATACTGGCGGATAGAAAATGCTGTCGATAGTTTGTCCTGTACTAAAAAACAATTGATATGGAGCCGATTTGCCAGACAATCGCAACATACAACTTACCGTATCGCCACAATAAAGTGTATCTGGGAAATCTATATCCACATTCAGTTCTGGAAGTGATGCCGTTGTGAGACCATCAACACCAAGGCTGTCGGTTTTAACTATCCACGGTTGCTGCGAAGGTTGATAACCGATATTTGCATATTTGCCGTAACCGCCCATTATGAAACCGCCGTCGGGAGTGCGGTCGAACGATTCAAGATGTTGCTCGCAGTTATAGGCGTTCTCTCCATAATATACGCGCTTCCAAAGTATATTGCCATCAAAATCCATCTTCATAAGGTACGAATTGTACCATTGCAAGTATTCTTTGTTTTCTGTTCCAAGAACATAGATATAACCGTCCGAAATAATAATGGAGCATATTCCATTTTCCAAATATGTTTTTCCGCTGTTAAGATTTATGCTATAAGTTCTTAAGCGTTTCTCCCACAATTGTTCCCCGTCGGCAGAAATCTTGCGTAGGCATCCGTCATAATAGAATTCATATCCATTATCTATTGAAACTGCAGGATATAGACCACTTATAAGATAATTACCATCAAAGTTTTCTAGAAGACCTGTAATATTGGCATCGGGATATCTTCCACTGCGACCGTATGTGTGTTGCCATATTACATTGCCAGAAGTGTCCATCTTGGCAAGTTGCCATTGTTCGTAGTCACCACCTCCTTGCCGTCCACCAACAACAAGATTGCCGTCCGAGGCTATGATTATACGAAGCATAGCACTATACGACACCTGATTCACAACTTTATTCCAGATGACATTACCTATTGAATCCGTTTTTGCAACATTGGCTACAAGTTTTTGATTTACGGAATCATATAATTGCCCTACAAAGTAAAAGTCTCCATTCGTATATTCCTGAATCTCACCGATATAATCATAGAAACCTATCGTATCTTTTATGTATTTATTGTTAAAGTTAGTATCCATAATGATAAGAGAAAATTTCCCAGTGCCACTAGGGCTTCCACTGGTTTTTGCGAAGCAATAATACTTGTTTTCCCCTCTTCTCAATATATTGCAACGAAGATAACTGCTGTTAATTGAATCGTCTGCGAATTTCTCTTTTTCCCATACCATATTACCACTATTGTCTATGCCGACGACAGAAAAATTATGTCCGCCATAACTTTTTGAATGTGGGAATAAAGCCGCATAAGAAACAGAATCCACCGTAATAATGTCGCTGATTAAACCTGTCCTTGTAGAATCGTACATTATTCTATTGAAATTGGATTGAGCATAAAAGAAAACTGGTAGCGCGACTAATAAAAGTGACAATGCTAAATTCTTCATAGCTATTATTCTTTTGTAATTTTTATGGAATTTGAATTGTTATGACAATCTTAACATTTTCAAATAGATATTACGCCCATTCCCTTTCCAAAATCCTCTTTTGCCAGCCTACGGCCATTGTATGTAAGCGTATCGGCAAGGCGGATGGAATGTTTTTTCAGTCCATTGCTGAAATACAGGTAGATGTTGAGGTATTCTTTTAGGAAGGTATCAATGTTTTCGGCAGTAACCGTGATTTTCGCCTCGATGATGGTGGAAATTTCCTGCTGGAAAATCGGATAGTTGCCACGCTGACCGAAAACGCTGTAAATGCCCTCGTGGCGGACGAACGCCGACTTCAGCGGCTGGTTGGTTTCCTCGAACAATGCCGACGGGAAAGCAATCTCGACCTTGTAGTCCTTTTCGACTATATTACCTGCATTGCGAATCATAAACTTGGGATAGAAGTTCATCGACGAGAACTTTCCCCCCGACAAGGTCGGAATGCCGTTTATGTTTGTCACGCCAAGGAACTCCAGATTGCAAGTGCTAATCTTCATATAGGCCATACGGACTTCCGACTCGTTCATTACCAAGCATTTGCCTTTGTTCCAACGGTAGAACTTGCTGTCGGTGAACTGGTGCGGTGCATTGTTGTTGGCTGGGATGTGGATGTGGATTATTTTTCCGTCGGAATCGGGAATCGGGCAAATTTTTACCGAAAGGTCGTCAACTGGCTTGTCAATCTGCGACTGAATCTCGTGGAAAATCCACTCCTCGCCCTTGTCGAAGCCCTTCACCGGCTCGAAAGCTTCGGCACGCGAACGCTTCTGTGCAATGCCGAAAATAAGTTCGCCGCCACCGCTGTTTGCAATTGCCGACACCATCTTCGCCAACTTTGCCGACGAAGCCTGCACTGCGTTCCACTGCGCACCGCCGACAAACCACAACGAATCGTGGCAATGAACCTTGTCGGCAACCAGATTGCGGTAGTAGTCAATATTGTAAGTCCCTTCGATTTGCATTGTTACATGTCGAAACTTGAGATGAACTCGTCGTTGATGAAATTGTCGTAGCTGCAGCAAACATGGGTCGCAAAGCTAATTGCACAGTAGATGACCTTTCTCCACACTTCGAGCGACATATTTTCGAGGTCGGATGCGTAAACATTCTGCTTGATAAGTCCGTAGATAAGTCCTGCATTGAAACTGTCGCCTGCGCCAACGGTAGAAACCGGGGTTATGCGTGGCACATCAAACACCTTGTGGAAGTCGGGAGTGAAAAGGTTCACGCCGTACTTGTTGGCGGTGTAGATGAAATTGCGGCAGCCGTATTGCTTTACAATCTCGTTGGTGTCGAGGGCTGAATTTGAATCGAAGATAAGCTGGAAATCCTCGTTGGAGCCTTTCGTGATGTCGGCGATTTCAAGGTTTTCCTTGATTAGCGGCAAGGCGCGTTCGCGGTCTTTAAGGTGCGAAGGACGGAAATTCGGGTCGTATATTAGGATAGCGCCAGCCTCTTTTGCCTGACGCAGACAAGCCATAAGGTCGTCGCGGACTTCGGCCTTTATCGAGGTGAACGAACCAAAAAGCACAATGTCGTCACGCTTCACTTCGGGGAAGGTTATCTTTATTTCGCCGTTCACACGAATCTTGAAGAAACTATATGCCGGTTCGCGCGTATCGTACAGGAAAGCGAGAGCAACACGCGACTTTGCATCGTTGTACAAGGTCAAATATTTAGTTGAAACATTGTTGTCCGACAAGAAGTCGGCGATAATGTTACCTATAGCATCGTTGGCCTGGTCGCCTACGACATAAACCTTTTCGCCCATACGTCCCAGCGACACCGATGTGTTGAGGACTGTGCCTCCCGGACAAGATTCCACGGCTTTCCCGTTACGGAAAATGATGTCGTAAACGGTTTCGCCAATACAATATATCTTTCGCATATATTAAAATTTGTGAGGGCAAAGATAAGAAAAGTTTATGTTTGAGAATGTTGTTGAGACGCAAAATTTTGCGTCTGTACAAAGGGATAGCGGATTCTGCGTTATGGGCTAACTGACTCAAAGCCTTTTTGCCTAATGCTGGAGTTGAGCCAAGGTGTAAAAATCCCTCCACCAGCACAATAATTAAGGCACAAAGTTTGTTATATGGATTTAGAAAAAACTAAAAGGACATGAAAAGACTTGCATACATCTTCGCATCAATCGCAACGGCACTTGTTTTCACGATGCTGTTCTTCGAAAAAAGCATAGGTCTCAACCTTGTAATTCTCGAATGGATAACTATTCCAATAATGCTGATACTCAACAGGCCATTCAAGTTCAACAAACTTACGGTCACGGCTCTGGCTGTGCTTCTGACAACATCGTTGGCAGTCCTTTACTCGCATTCGGGCTGGACTATTTTTGTCAACATACTTATGTTTTTCACCTGCAACAGCATAATAGTGTTCAAGGAATACCGCAGCTACATGTATGCCACTTTCGAGTCGTTCCGCAATGCTGCGCTCTCGTTCGTTCCACAGATGCACAGGAAACACGAGGACGGCGAACCGAAAATGAAGAAAAGCAA
Source organism: uncultured Bacteroidia bacterium (assembly GCA_902790405.1). Classification (GTDB taxonomy): domain Bacteria; phylum Bacteroidota; class Bacteroidia; order Bacteroidales; family ML635J-15; genus Bact-19. The sequence goes on along the minus strand of CADARW010000004.1, from coordinate 15,528 downwards.
GATTTTCTGGCTCACGGTGCTGGCATTTGTAATCACTTTGGCATTTATAATATTGTATTCACTCGGCAGCTCCAAATTTGGAGATTGGGTTAGCGATATTATCCAGTCACTCAACTTCGAATTTATTTTGCTCTTCCTACTCGGACTTGTATTTGCAAATTATGCATTCCGCAAGAAGACCGAAAAACTCATGACCTACGAATCGGGTCTTGACGAAACCTTGGTGCACAAACGCAAGAGAAGATTTCTGCGCGGACTTTCGCAGACACTCAAGAACCGCAACTTTTTCGGCGTGATGCTGCTCGGAATGCTAAACATAGTGCTTTTGTTCTTCAACATAAGCGACATACGCTATGTGTGGTTCTACTCGTGGGACGGATCGTTCCTGAAAGAGTTTGTTCACGAAGGCACTTGGATTCTTTCGTTTGCAATACTCATCTCGCAGATGATTGCCCTGCTGCTGTTCCGCGAAAACCTCAACTTCTACAGCAAAAACAAACTGCTGAAAATTCTCACAATGGTTTGGCTTGCACAGAACTGCTTCATGACCTTGTCGGTAGGAATCAGGAACTTCTGGTATGTAAAATACTTTGGACTGGCATTTGGACGAATTACTGTATTTTTCTTCCTTGTGCTTGTATTGGTCGGTCTGATTTCGATAATGATAAAGGTGGCAAAGCACAAGAGCATGTACTACTTGTTCAAGGTCAACAGCTACGCATTTTTTGTTGTGATTTCGCTTTCGGCTCTTGTAAACTGGAACGTAGTAATTGCCCAGTACAACTTTGCTCATAGCAACAGTGCTTTCATCGAATATTCGTTTATGGCAGACCTAGCCGACCCTGCTTTGCCTTACCTCACAAAGACAAGAGCAGAACTCGACCTCATCGACCAGCAACAGCAGCAGGCTATGAAATTCGACACAAGGCAAGACTATTTCATAACTTCAAAGAAGTACGAAATCCTTATCAAGATGAAAATCCGCGATTTCATGGAACGATACGAAAACCAGGACTTCCTCGAATGGAACTTTGCCGACGAATGGGCCTATAGGCAACTGAAAAAGAGCGGATTTGCCGACGATACAGAGTTTAATGCCGACTGGTTCGACCTGTTACGATAAGTTTCAATGGCTACGCCCGCTTGGGCTTGCAGGCTTGCTGTCTAATAGTCTTGCAGTCTCACAGGCTAACAACCAGACTGTTGGACTGGTCTTCTGCTAGACTTTCAACTTTTAACTTTCAACTATCAACTGTGCTTACTCGTACTCGTACAATATTTCCGCATCGTCGTCGATGTGACCTATGATACGGAACTCGGTACGGCGGTTCTTCTGACGACCTTCGGGATTGTCAGATCCGTCGGGATTTGAGTTAGGCGCAATAGGCATTGTTTCGCCATAGCCCTTAGCAACAAGCCGTTCTGGACTTATACCCTTCTGAATCAGATAATTTACTACCGATTGTGCTCTATTTTGCGACAAAATCATATTGCTTTGGTCAGTGCCAACGCTATCGGTATGTGAACTTATTTCGACTATTATCTTAGGATATTCATTGAGAATCTTGTATATTGTTGTATCAATCACAATCTTAGATTCATCACGCAGATTGTATTTTGCAAAGTCGTAGTAAATATTCTCCACTACAAATGCACGCGTTGGCAACGCTCCGATAATTATCGGGTCGAGATGCAAGGTATCGGAATGGGTTATACCATTGGTAGTGAATGCCAAAATTTTTTCTCTATTATTGAAGTCCTTCACGCTTATATAGTAGTCGACATCGCGCTCCAGATTGAAAAAATACAAGCTGTCGCCAGTTGTGGTGGTCTTTAAGAAGTAATTTTTACCATCGCTGCCAGTCATGTACAAATCGACACGGTAGTCGTGAAGAATCTCGGCCTTGCCCGAATTCTCAATAGCCTTGAAATCGACGGTTCGTGTCTGTTCGTACTCCTTTTCTATCGTACGGAAGAATGCCGAGTCGGTTATTCCTATCACCTTTCCATCGACAGCCACCACAATATGGTCGCGATATATGAATTCGTAAATGTCGTCGCAGCAATTCTTGCTACGCAGCGAATAACCTCCATCGCGATTCGACGACAAGAAACCTTTCCTGCGGCTCTCGTCGATAGTATAGTAAAGGTCGTCGTAGTTTGAGTTGATTGGTCTGCTCAGATTCTGCGGAGCCTCGAAGCTCTTGCCCTCGCCGACGGTCTTATAAACATCGAAACCGCCATACCCAAGCATTCCATCGGAACTATAATAAAGTGTTCGCGTAATGGCATCGTAGAAAGGTGTGATTTCGTCACCTGCAGTATTTACGACCTTACCGCAGTTCTTGGCTTCCTTCCAACCTTTGTCCTTGGATGTATAGTACGAGAACCACAGGTCGAGGCCACCGCGTCCGCCTTCGCGGTCGGAGACGAAATACAGCACATCGGTATTCTGGCGCGACACGCCCACAGTAGGCATTGTAGCCGTGCTTCCGCTGACATTTACCTCATCGGGAAGTCGCTCGGGAGTCTGCCATACGCCATCAGCAAGTTTCGACATATAAATTTCACAAAGTCGCTTTCCATGGTCGTCTTTCTGACATTTGGTAAAGAAAAACCTGCGTCTGTCGGCCGAAAACGCGCCATTGCTTACATCGTATTCGCTGCTATTGAATATGGTGTCGAACTCACCCACAAACGACCACTCCAGTTCCGAATCCTCACGTGCAACGTAAAACTTACGAGTAGGCAAAGTATCGCCATAAGTATTGTAGTAGTTGATTTCGTTTTCGCGCAGCGAACCGAAAATCAAGGTATTGTTCTCGTATGGAACAGGAGCTGTATTTATATGCTTGCTGTTTATCGACGAGTCGAGATGATGCACAAGAATATTCCTGTCGGTGCTATCTACAGAAATCCTGTCCATGTCCTCGGCAAGCGACTTCGCCAGCTTTGTAAACTCGCGCAAACTCTTGTCGGAACGCGCCACCGATGCAAACCTTTCGTATTCCTTCTTTGCATCTTCGTACTTGCCCATTATGTGAAGACATTTAGCCGAATAGAACAACTCGATAAGGTTTGTCTTGCTGTCGTTTCTGAATGTCTTGCTGAAATATTTCTGTGCCTCTGGATAGTTCTTTTCCTGCCAATAAAGATACGCCAGTTTTTTTTGCACCTTGACATTGCCCGGATAATTGTCGTCATACTTGCGGTAGTTGTCGGTAGCTGTAAATGCATCGCCGTCGTACAAGGCATTCTTGGCGGTGCTCAAAAGTTTCGACTTCGAGGGAACTTTTTTGTCGCTGCTCTGCGCTTGCAAAAAAGCTGGCGACAAGATTAGCAGCAATGCTGTCAGCAACAACTGACTATACACCAATCTTTTCAGTACCGATATTTCTATATTGACGACTTTCATATTCAAAATCTATCGCATGGTAGTGTTATAAAGTTCTTCTTTGCGAATTTCAGCTTGTAGATAAGCGAAATTTCAAATGCTCCACGAGCGTTTGTCGCCTGCATAAGTTTCGACAGGTTAATGTCGTAGCTTGCAGCAACTTCTATCCCATAGAACACCACGCCTGCTGTAATCATTGCTGCATCGAAGTTCGAGAACGATGTTCGCCCGCCAGCCCCGAAGAATGCCGAAGTTACAACCTTTGTAGGAATAGGATGCTCGGCTATAGCACCGAAAAGCAGTTCCTCGGTCTTTTTTGTAAAAGTTGTAAGCAAATGCGGTGTGACTGTCCACGATTTAGGACAAGGAATTCCCACCTCGGCGCTAAAAAGCATACGCGGAGCAAGTTTTGTATCGGTATTGCAAAAAGTTTCCTGTGGTGAATTCAAATGCAGCACCGAAATACTTGCCGTTGGCTCTACCTTCTGAAACTTAGCACGATACGAAACTCCAGCATTCATGTCGAAATAACCGAGCGACATTTCCATATCGGTGACGTTGTTGGGTAAATTCAAGTCGAACAAACCTGTTTCGGGATTATACTGACTTGGAAGCGTCACCCCGTCGAGGGTAAAATGCTTATCGACGTATCCGCCCTGCAGACCGACCGTAATGCTTTGCTTTTTGGTTATATTATATATGTACGATGCAGAAATCATGAATTTGTTGGCTGTGAGCTTTGTTCCTCCCGACTTGTCGTGCAGGAACATTACGCCTACACCCAGTCCCGACTTGCCACGGAAACGCACTGGTGCATCAATCGCCACCGATACGGTCTGGTAAGGGACACCGACTGCGCTCCATTGGGTACGATAATTGTTCGAAAAACGCAGGTCTTCATCGAACGCACCAGTAGCCGCAGGATTGAACACCAGAGGCACTGCATAATACTGCGTAAAATGTATGTCCTGACCGAAACATACGATTCGACCAAAAAGCATCACGAGCAATATTAATATATAGGTACATCTCATAAATGCCACGTTTTTCAATGCAAAATTAACTATTAGTTTCTAATGACAAAAATTATTTTAATTTTTTTTACTTTTCTTCACCAGCTACATATTTTTGATTATTTTTGCAAATGTATTTGGTTTTTGTATTGACATTATGAAAATACTAAAAAACATATTATTGCTATATGCTACAATCTTGATAGGGTTGGCGGCAAATGCCCAGTTAGCAGTTTCTATAACTGGAAATTTCGAAGGCTGTGCCCCGCAGATACTTAGTTTTGGCTGCGATTTGTCGGGTGCAAGCAGCGAAGTGACCTATTCGTGGTCGTCGGGCAACGGCGACGTATCGCTACTGGCAGCACCTACGTTTTCGTACCTTACCCCAGGTCGCTACAACATATCGGTAACAGTCACCAGCAACGGACAGACCGCCACCGACAGCAAAGAAATTGTGATTTTCAACGGACCTACCGCCCTATTCAACGATAGTACCGAAATCGGATGCGTACCTTACCAACATCGATTCTGCAGTCTTTCTACACCTGGCGACACTGTCATAACAAGGTGGGAATGGTTCTTCGGCGACGGCACCACCAACGTTGGACCCAACAGATGGCACTCATATACCACTCCCGGAATATTTACAATAGCACTCAAAGTTACCGATGCCAACGGTTGCGAAGACATGATGCACTCGCAGATGCTTACGCTCTCGAAACGCCCCGACGTGACAATCAGTGCAAACAACGCCCAATGGTGCACCGCCCCACACGAAGTCAATTTTTCATCGGAAATATCTACCGACGTCGGACTTGGCGGCAGTTACGAAGCCACATGGAATTTCGGCGACGGTTCGACCAGCAACGAAGACAACCCAAGACACACCTACACCCAGATTGGAAACTACGATGTATCGCTTACAGTTGTCGATTCGTACGGCTGCTCAAATACGGTAACAGAAATCGATATGGTCGAAATCGGAAACATTTTGCCAGAATTAAACATTCCCGAACAAGTGTGCCTAAATGCTATTTCCACATTTAGAAGCGATGTCACAGACCTACTATGCCAATGGGATTTTGGCGACGGGACGCCAGTACAACAAGGTCAAAATGCTACTCACACATACACACAAACTGGCAACCACGAAGTTACATTTACCATTGACCCAAACGGAGCCTGCCAGCAAGTTAGGATTTTCAATGTGGAAGTCGTCGATGTACATGCATCGTTCCGCACCGAACCCGAAAACCTATTCTCTTGCACCTACCCTTTCAATGTAACGTTCATCAATACTTCTGTTGGCGAGAACCTTACTTATACCTATAATTTCGGCGACACATACTTGGATTTCGAACCGACAGTCGAACACTCGTACCAGCAAAACGGACGATACACACCTATGCTTACTGTAAGTTCTCCCGGTGGATGTACCTCAAGGTTTATTGGTCCCGAAATTGTAGTAAACATGCCCGATGCACGCCTTTATTCCTCATCCGACGGTGGTTGCGCACCTGCGACTATCGACTTTTTTAACAATCCGGAATATACCAGCAACTCGGCTGTTGTAAACTATTTCTGGGACTTCGGCGATGGAACAACAGAAAACACGACCACGTATTCGGTAAGCCATACATATTCCGAAGTTGGTACCTTTTCACCCACACTCACAATTACCGACACTTCGGGATGTACATTCACAAGTGCACTGCAAGAAAGACCTTACGGAATAAGGACAGGGCTACAAGTCTCGCCCGAAAACTTCGGAGTGACCGACGCCATGCACAACTTTATACCTGGCGACACTCTATGCCCACGCGACGAAGTGTACCTATATAATTCAATGGCAGGGAACGCCAATCAATACGCCTTTTACTTCGACATAAGCACAGCCAACAAACACTGGGAAGTAAATTCTAATAATACATACAAGCCATATTCTTTTGCTGTCGACACAGGATGGAACAAAATAGGGTTTGTTGTTGAATACCAGAATTGCAGATCGGATGTAACGCCATGGGACAGCCTTTACATAAAACCGCCAATTGCACACGTGGCATCATACTCCAATTGTGCCACTCCATTCGATTATTCGTTCAAGGTAGTCGAAAATCTTGGCGCAGAGTATTGGGAATGGCTAATATACGACACGGAAAGAGGCGACTCACTATTTTTCGACCCTCATTCTACAGCCGATTCAATCGCTTTCTCGTTCCAAGTATATGGACACTACGTCTGCAAGTTTACTGCACATAACGACAATTCCGACTGCGAAAACTCATATACAATGCACTGCGACATAATGCCGCCATCGTTTACATGGGCTCTTTCATCCGACACACTCTGTATTGCCAATAGACTTACCGCTGTTGTTTTAAGTGCTCCAGGATTCAGCGAAGTATCATTCGACTGGGAAAACAGCGGAACACCGACAGACGAACTAGAATGGATTCAAATAAACGGAGTCACCAGTTCACGCCATTTCTACGAACATGGGGGCGACTACGATGTAGTTGCATACGGTCGCCTAATCGACGGATGCATATATACATTCACAAAGCATGTATATGTTGTCGACCCTCAGTCGAGCATAACTCCAGACAACACAATTGCGGAATGCGCACCTGCAACCATCGACTTCGGAGTAACAACAGAAACCAACGACTCGCTCTATTCTGTAGCATGGAATTTCGGTGATGGCAGCGAAACCGGACAAGGAGAATCTGTACAACATACATATAATAATGCAGGCTCATACAATGTTTCGATAAGCATAATGACAATGCACGGATGCCAGTTTTCGAAAACGTTCCCCAATAAAATAAAGGTTTACGAAACTCCCAATGCCGAAATAGATTTCGACTACAACATCTGCATCGGCAACCAGCAGATTTTTACGTCGGATGCTGCTAATGGCATTTGGCACGAATGGAATTTTGGAGACGGGACAATAGCCGAAGGAAGCAACAACCATATTTCGCACCAATATGCACAAACAGGATATTACACAATATCACACATAGCATCGATACGCAGCAACGGCATCACCGTATGCAGCGACACTGCCGCATACGAGGATGCGATAGCAGTTGAAGGAATAATTTCGGCAACTTTCGATCTCGACAGCCTGGCTTACAATTGCTATCCGGTATGTCCCACAATTAACACATCGGTGCAAACAGAGCCAGCAGGCACATCACTGCAATACAACTGGGACATGGGTAACGGCAACATACTGCACATACACAACCCCCGCTATCTATACACGACCCCAGGCACCTACGACATAAACCTTGAGATTATAAGTAGCGGGGGCTGCAGATCATCTTACTCACAAACTATTGAAATTTCAGGTCCATCCGCCGACATATTAATAAGCGACACCTCAATTTGCGCAGGAGGAACAGTGCATTTTGCAATGGCTAATGCTGTAGATGTTGAGAACTTTGTATGGGTAGTAGGAGGTGGATACAACTATTACACACAAGAATTTACCCATCAATATGGATATGCACCCGAATCGGGTTATTTTCCTATAACTCTTTCGCTACAAAACGGGAACTGCACAGTAGAGCTCACCGAACAAGTGTATGTCTACAGAATTATGGCAGATTTCAATCTTGTCGATAAGACAGGAAATACTATAACAGAGGGTTCTTGTTCGCCATTGGATGGCTCACTGACATACTTTGGGACGAGTGCTGCTGAAGAAAGATGGTATGTTAATGGCGATTTATATCCCAACAGCAATTCAATATCGTGGACAAACACTTCAACTACAAATGACATTATTAATATTATCTCGCTTGCCGTTACCGATTCGCTCGGATGCACCGACAGCATATCACACCAATACATAGTGTATAGTATTCCCGATATTCGCACTAGCGGCGACACATTGATATGCAAAGGCGGAGATGCTCATATTTCTGTCTACGGCGGCGACTCGTACTATTGGTTGCCTCCAATTAACGATAGTGCGCAACATCAAATTGTAAGTCCCAACGAGGCAACCATCTACCATGTTTATGCGTTTAATGAAAAAATGTGCATGGCATCAAGCTCCATAATGGTTGATCTGCTTGAAAATTTTGACGCAGGAGTCAGCGAGCAGTCGTTTAACATAAATATCGGTGACACTGCTGTTGCTTTGGTGATTTCAGACATGTGGCCAATCGACTGCTATATTTCGCCTGCAGAATATGCTTATGCAAAAAATTGTGACACAATTAACCTTTTTCCTATAGAAAATACTAATTTTGTATTTGTATTGAAGGACACTCTCGGCTGCTACGAAACCAGCTTCGACATATTTGTAGGAGTAGACATGAAGCTTACGCTCGATGTGCCCTCTGCGTTTACGCCTACGAGCGTTGGCGACGGGAACAATGTGGTGTATGTGCGAGGACTTGGCATAAAGCGGCTTCGACAGTTCCGTATTTTCAACCGTTGGGGCGAGGAGGTATTCTTCACCGACGACCTGCACACTGGCTGGGACGGAACAATTGGAGAGAAGGTACAGAATTCGGACACATATTCGTATTATGTCGAGGCCGAAATGTTTGACGGAAGCATAAAGACGAAAAAGGGGAATGTTGTACTCTTGAAATGACACGAATGAAGATAAAACGATACATATTAGTTGCAGCTATTTTGCTTACGGCATTTGCCGCAAAGTCGCAGCTTTCCGTAACCATTACCGGCGATTCGTTCAGCGGATGTTCGCCACAGAACCTACGGTTCGGATGCAACGTAACGGGAGCAAGCGGCAACGTATCGTACTCGTGGACATCGGGCAACGGCGATGTTTCGTTGCTTTCATCGCCGACATTTTCGTACATCAACGGAGGGACTTACACCTTGTCGGTAACCGTCACAAGCGACGGACAGACTGCCACCGACAGCCACGAAGTTGTGATTTTCCAGTCACCAGAGGCACGTTTCGACGAAACCATACGCACCGGCTGCACGCCTTTCGATGTGACGATGAGCGACCAATCAACTATCGGCGACGCGCCAAGTACAAGCTGGCTGTGGTACTGGGGCGACGGAACTACCTCGACAGAACAAAACGCCTCGCACACCTACTTGAATTCGGGTATTCTCACGGTCTCGCTCCGTGTTACCGACGGCAACAGCTGCATAGGCGAACACTATGCGCAAATTGTAAACGTTTCGTCAACGCCAACTGTATCGATAGAAACAGAAGTAGACCAGTGGTGCCAGCCTCCGCTCGAAGTACCATTCCTCTCACATGTAACAACTGCTCCCAATGTATCGCCTGCATACACGCTTTCGTGGAATTTCGGTGACGGACAAACCGGCGTAGGCGAGAACCTTGGACACGTTTACAATTCGTACGGACATTTCGACGTAAGCGTAACGGCAACCGACAGCTACGGATGCTCGGCCTCGGCAACCTACCCCGACATGATCTCGATTGCCGCAATAGTTCCGCGCTACAATGCACCATCTGTCGTATGCAAAAACTCGTCGAACACCTTCCGCAGCCTTATGCCTCCGCGCACCAACTGCCAATGGAACTTCGGTGACGGAAGTCCAATATCACGCGATGCGACGGCATACCACGCATATACAACCGCTGGGACATACACGGTTACTTTTACCGTCGACCCCGGCGGACCATGCGAACAATCAACATCATTCCAAGTGAGAGTTGAGGAAGTAAAAGCATCGTATGTTATCGACAGCACCTTCTCCTGCGACTACCCATTTACAGTCCACTTTACAAACACATCTACCGGCGATGCCATATCATTTGTTTACAATATGGCAAATTACGACGGGACAACTGGGTTGCTAGTGTCCGGAGAGAATCCAGAATTCACATACAACTACAATGGGGTTTACCACACATCAATGACTGCCTACACGAGTGCTGGCTGCCACGACACTTTCGAAGGCGTTCCTATAATTGTAAACCACCCTGAGGCAAACCTCGAATCGGACAGATGCGGAGGATGCGTCCCAACAACAATAGAATTCCAGCACCATTATTCATACACTTCAGGTCAAGCCATTGTCGACTACTACTGGGATTTCGGCGACGGGACAACAGCACATACAACAAATGGCGTAATATCACATACATACTCCGAACAAGGCATATACCAACCTACACTTTCGATTGTTGACACCTCGGGGTGCACCGACACACAAAACCTTCATAGCTATTTCTCCGACTTATGCCACTGGATTGAAATAGGAATAGAAATTCCACCCGAAGACTTCGGAGTTTACGACAACATGGGCAATCCGATAAACAAGGATACCGTATGTCCGCAGGACACATACTATTTCTACAATTCTATGTATGAAAGTTCCGACACTATAGGCTTTTCATTCACAATAATTGCAAATGGCAATAGTGGCGGAGGTGACGCAAGTAACCAGTACAATCCAATGACATTTGAAACAGATACCGGATGGAACTACATTGGCATAACTACTACATATATGTCATGCTTCTCTGGACCATATTGGTGGGACAGCGTATATGTACAGCCACCGATAATGCATTTCAATCAGTTTTCGCATTGTTCTGCTCCATTCGACTTCAGATACACAATCGATGACAATCGTGGTGCCCAGTACTGGGAATGGATTGTTACCAACATTGACACCGGTGATACTCTTACATATATTCCTCACGCAATATCCTCCGTTTTGGATTACACTTATCCCGATTATGGTTCGTATGTGTGTAAGCTTATTGGTCACAATGATAATTCAGGATGCACATACATCGATTCTCTCGAAAGCGAAATCAACATGCTTCCATTCGAGTGGTATATTTCCCCCGACACAGTATGCACCGATAAATTCTCGTCAGTTGAAATAACATATGCAGCTCCTGAATTTGTAGATATTGCCTACAACTGGGGAGTGAACGATGTTCCAGTCGAAAATCTGGAATGGTTCAGCATAGGAAACAACCAATCTCATCCCCATAGGTTTCACGATGCCGGAGACCGCATTGTAACCGTATACCTAAGGCAAGCCGACGGTTGTATCTCCATTTACACTAAACCCATTTATGTAGTGGACCCGACATCGACAATAACACCGCAAGCCACAGTAGCATGTGTGCCAACAAATATAGAATTCGAATGCATACTCACAAACACCAACGACCCAATAGCCGATGTGCAATGGGACCTTGGCGACGGCAATGTAGTGCACGGAATTACTGTACAACACGAATTCACCGAGGTCGGCTACGAAAACATATCATATATGGTGACAACCCGACATGGCTGCGTCGACAGGCAAACCCTCAACAACCACATTCAAGGAATCGCTATACCAGAGCTCGGCGTTGAGTTCGACGACAGTGTCTGCAACACCAGCATGGTAATGTTTTCGGCAAGTGTGGTAAATCCAGAATTTACCTATGAATGGGATTTTGGTGATGCATATTCGGTGGGAGTTGCTGGCTCAGTTTTGTCGCTCCACTTCCCTACTCCCGGACGATACCCGTTCTCACTCAAGGTTACAGGTGGTGTCGGCTGCACCGATTCCATAGATTTCCCCGACGGAGTGTGGGTCGAAAGCCTCGAAACCGAACTAACGCCTCAAAACCAGATATTCAACTGCTATCCGGCACAACCCATCTTCAATGTTACAACCATAGCCCTTCCCGACGGCACACAGCCTTCGTTCCATTGGAATATGGGAAATGGCGATAACCTATATGTCGAAAATCCCGAATATCTGTACAATAATCCCGGAACCTACTTCATAACATTTGAAGCGACCACCCCTGCAGGATGTCGACAGATAAAAAATACTAGCGTCAATGTCAGCGGCCCGTATGCCGAAATCAGCATCAGCGACACTGCAATCTGCGCTGGCGACGATGTTACATTCCGCATGCTTAACGCACAGAATGTTCTGTCGTACCAATGGGTTGTAGGTGGCGGGTACATTTATACTACTCCGTCGGTAACACATACATACGACTATGTACCGCAGTCAGGTTATTTCCCCGTGGTACTCAGCATTGCAAGTGGCGAATGCAACATCGACATTACCGAAATGATACACGTTTACGAGGTTGATGCACGCTTTAGTCTGTTTGCCAACGGAATCGAAATAACAGAAGGCTTGTGCGGACCTTTGGATGCCATGCTTGTCAACCAGTCGTCGGAAAACTCGGCATGGGAATGGTTCCTTAACGGCAGACCGTTTGGTGAATCGTCCGATGAAATACCAATTTTCTGGACAAACCCGTCGAATGCAGACTCAACATTCATAGTCTCGCTGGCAGTCTCCAACGACCACAATTGCCACGACAGCGTTTCACACCAATATGTGCTGTTCCCTAGTCCGCACCCCTCGATAAGCAACGATACCGTTATATGCTTCGGTGAAGAGGTTAACATAATGGTTTCGGGGGGAAATTCTTACCATTGGGAAGCGCCAATCGACGACAATTCTCCACGGCAAACAGTAAAACCCGACGAAACTACGACTTACCATGTCGAACTATTCACCGACAAGATGTGCCGGGCCGAAGATTCGGTTCGTGTTGCTGTAATTAGTTCGCTCGAAGCTTCCATCGATCCCGAATATGCAACAATAAACATAGGCGACACTATGGTTGCGGTAGTTTTAGCCGACGCAGACATCAACTGCCGCTGGTCGCCAGAAACCGACGTGGTTTCTTCGGGATGCGATTCGATATTTTTCTTCCCACTCAGAACAACCGACTACATAGTATGGCTCAGCGACTCGCTTGGCTGCCACGAAGATAGGTTCGATATACATGTTGAAGTCGATATGCGTTTCTCGCTTGATGTGCCAGGAGCATTCACACCGCTTAGCGAAGGCGACGGCAACAATATCGTATATGCACGTGGACTCGGAATCAAACGGCTGCTACAATTCCGCATATTCAACCGCTGGGGCGAGGAAGTTTTCTTCACCGACGACCTGCATACGGGCTGGGACGGAACACTCAACGGCAAGGTACAGAACAACGACACCTATTCATATTATGTAGAAGCCGAAATGTTCGATGGCAGCATAAGAACAAAAAAGGGCAACCTTATGCTAATAAGGTAACCCTTTTGAATATCTTGGATAAAAACTTAATCCTAATAATACCCCAAAGTTTTCAGCATCGACTTGTAGCTCTGCTCCTTAGAGTATAGCCTTGTTGTAATCTTGCCATCTTCGTCACGGTTGATTAGGACATGCTTAGGTGCTGGAATCAAGCAGTGCTGTATGCCACCAAAACCGCCTATTGCCTCCTGATATGCTCCTGTGTTGAAGAAACCTATGTAAAGAGTTTCGTTGGGGTCGAATTCGGGCAAGTAAATTGCGTTGACATGCTGTTCGGAGTTGTAGTATACAAACCTCTTGTTGATAGCCCACGAGTCGGGCAAAGTGGTTATGAACGACGAGTCAATCATATTCCACTTTTCACGGTCGTTCTGCTGCTTCTGGTCAACTACCGAATATATTGCGCCACCACTTTCGCCAACGGTAAACGAACCAAACTCGGTGTAGATGTCTGGTTCTGGTACTTTTGCCGCAGTACAAATCATCTTTATCTGGTTTACAATCTCCTCGGCCATATATTCATAGTCATAGTCGAAGTTTAGGCTGTTCTTTATCGGGAAACCACCGCCTATGTCAAGCGAGTCAAGGTCGGGACAAATCTTCTTCAGCTCGCAATATACGTTGATACACTTGTTAAGTTCGTTCCAGTAGTAAGCAGTATCCTTGATTCCTGTATTGATGAAGAAATGCAACATCTTCAACTTCACTCTCGGATTGTTTTCGATGGCTTCCTGATAGAACTGCATAATGTTTTTGTAACCTATTCCAAGTCGCGAAGTATAGAACTCGAACTTAGGTTCCTCTTCGGCAGCTATACGTATTCCTACATTGAAGTCGCCTTCCACATTTTCAAGCAAACCTTTCAGTTCGTTTGGGTTGTCGAGAATTGGAATAACATTCTTGAAGCCTTCGTTCATAAGTCGGGCAATGTTCTCGATGTATGCAGGGATCTTGAATCCGTTGCACACAACATGCAGGCTTTCGTCAACAAGATTCTGCTCCTTCAGTGCGCGGATAAGGTCGATGTCGAAACTGGAACTGGTTTCCAACTGCACATTGTTTTTCAGCACTTCCTCCATTACAAACTGGAAGTGAGAGCTTTTAGTGCAATAGCACTGGACGTACTTGCCTTGGTAGTCGGCCTTTGTAATTGCCACATTGAACCACACTCTTGCCTTCTGGATATTCTCAGTTATCTTTGGCAAGTAGGTGAATTTCAATGGTGTTCCGTACTGCTTTACCAAGTCCATAAGTGGGATGTCGTAGTAAAGAAGTTCGCCTTCTTCTACTTCAAATTCCTCAGTTGGAAAGTCGAACGACTGTTCAATCAAATCCTGATACTTAACTTTCATTTCTCAAAAAATCAAAATCTAAATTAACTACATTGCAAAACTGGCGGCAAATGTAAGTGATTTAGTTTATACAGCAAAGAGGAATTTTGAAAAAATCGAATCTTCATTTTACGATGCAAACAAAAAGCACCAAACTGTCCTTCGGGATTTGTACTCCCGAAGGCTAGAGTATAAGGATATTTTATCAATAATAACAACATAGCCATATTTCCCCTGCTAACTGTAATATTCTAGTTTTCTATGCGAATATTTATTGCATCACTAGTGACCCATGAAAAATTTCTTAAAAAAAATATCATATTTATTTGTGGATTGTGAAAAATGTATTACTTTTGTCCCGTTGGCGATAGAATTGGTAACTTTGTCGTCAATTAATGATGATATAGAGGAATAAGGCATATTATTAACTTAATACCAGAAAGGAGTTTTTGTAAAGTGTTTTGTACTTTGCGGGTAGAGGGATTATGCAATGTACGAAATTAAAAGTGGTAACAATCCCTAAAATGATAAAATTAATAAACAATGAAAAGAAAAATTCTTATATTACTACTCATCGGGATGATGGGGGTGATGGCGTTATGTGGCTGTGAAAAAAAGTATGCAGCAAACGAACCAAATATTGAAAATATGACTGAATGTTTTATTGGGCAATGGAAATGCACAGATAGAAAATATTGTA
>CADARW010000003.1 GCA_902790405.1 uncultured Bacteroidia bacterium | reverse complement strand
TTTTATTGCAAGCTTTCTGTGCTTCTTTTCCTAATTCAGGCAGTCTTCTACATTTTGCCAGCTATCGCGATACGTAAAGATGATGAGAAATCCAAGGCATCCCTTCCGTCAGTTTCTGTAATTGTCGCTTGCCACAACGAATTGCAGAACCTAAAATCAAACCTTCAATACATTATCAATCAGCAATATCCTGAATTTGAAATCGTGATTATCGACGACAATTCCACCGACGGCACTTCCGATTATATTGTCGAACTGGCGGCAACATTTCCACATATAAAACAAGTCAAGAACAGCGGCTCTGGCAAGAAATCTGCTCTCTCGTGCGGAATCCGCGCAGCCTCGTACGACCATCTTATTTTTACCGATGCCGACTGCAGACCAGCTTCGGAGCATTGGGTTTCGGGGATAATGTCGCAGTTCGACGAGGCAAATCCTCTGGTGATCGGTTACGGCGAGTTGACGGGCAAGACATTCGCCGCTCGCTTCTCATCCTACGATGCTGCGCTGATAGCTATGCAGTACACGGGCTTCGCTTCGTTGGGACACACCTACATGGCCGTTGGACGCAACATCGCATATACGCGCAAACTCTGGGATACCATTGGTGGTTTCTGTTCGCATTCCGACATTGCATCTGGCGACGACGACCTTTTCGTGAGGGAGGCTGCAAAACATATCCGTCCAACCGTATGCATTTTGCCTGAGTCAAAAACCGTTTCGCCCGCCAAGGATAGCTTTGGAAAGTTGTTGCGACAAAAGTCGAGACACGTTTCAACATCGGCAAGGTATAGCTTGCTTGACAAATTCTTGTCTGGGGGCGAAATAGTTACGCGGACATTATTCTTAGCTGTGGCTATAGCAATGTGTTTTGTAAATTGGAAAATCGCACTTGCCTTTGTTGTCGTGCGGCTTCTTTTGGCGATGTTTTCGCTTGCAAGATTTTGCAAGTTGACAAAAACCGATTTCCATTTATTTATGTCACTGATATTTGATATCTTTGCGCCGATTTTTTATTTCACATTGTTAGTTTACAGAATCTTTAATCGGAAAACAGAATGGTAAAAAGAACTCACGAACTAGAAGAGTACGACGACCTAAGACTTCGGGCGTTGGTAGTGGCTGGCGACGAAATGGCAAGTTCGTGCCTGTTTCGACGTTACCAGATGGAGATAAAGAATTTCCTTGTTTCGCGCGGTTGTCAAAGCGACGATGCCGACGATGTGACAATCATGTCGTTGCAGAAGATCTGGAAGTCGATGGACACATACGACGAAGAGCGCGAGGCAAGTTTTCGCACTTGGGTATTCACAATTGCCAAAAATACATACTTGGACTGGTGTAAAAGATACAACCTGCCGCAGCCGCAAAATAGTGAGTCTATTGCGATTACCGACAATAGCACTCCCGAAACTTCGCTTATCGAAAAAGAAAGACAAGCCTATTTTGATTCTCTGTTGGGACGGCTTTCCGAGTACGAGCAGAAAATACTTCTGATGAAGGGCGCGGGAATGAAGTACGAGGAGATTGCCAGCGAACTTGGTGTTACCCTTCAGGTTGTTAAGAACAGGATACATCAGGCTAAAATTAAACTTGTAAATTTGTCGAAGGATGCAAGGAAAGATTAGAAAATATTTTCCCGAACTCACTGATGGTCAGGTTGAAAAGATTGTCGGTTTGGAATCTCTTGTTCGCGAGTGGAACGAAAAAATCAATGTGGTAAGTCGTAAGGACACCGACAATATTTTTGTGCATCACATATTGCATTCGATGGCTATAGCGAAAGTGAAGCAGTTCAAGGCAGATGAACTTGTCCTTGATGTTGGCACTGGTGGAGGCTTTCCCGGTATTCCGTTGGCAATAATGTTTCCCAAAACAAAGTTTACCTTGGTTGATAGTATCGAGAAGAAAATAAAGGTAGTTAAAGAAATTTCCGAAAGTCTTGGCTTGAATAATGTAGAAGCAATGAAGATCCGTGCCGAACTTTTGCTTCCGAAGTACGACTGCATCGTGAGTCGCGCTGTTACAGCTTTTCCCGACTTTGTGAAGATGACACGCAATGTGCTTAATCCGCGTTCTGCCGAGCGTTCGATAATTTATCTCAAAGGTGGCGATTTCGAAGATGAGCTGAAGGGGATGAAAAATTATTCGATTACGAATATTTCCAGCTTTTTTGACGAAGAATTCTTCGAAACAAAGAAGATTATTTACCTGAATTTGTAAGTATGTTAATATATTTTATAAAATAATACGTTGGTAATCAGTGTGTTGTTTGTTTGGTTTTTATAAAATCAAAAAAAATGCTTTGATTTCAAAAAAATGTAGTACTTTTGCAATCCCAAAAGGCATACCGAATGCCCGGGTGGCGGAATCGGTAGACGCGCTGGTCTCAAACACCAGTTCCTTCACTGGAGTGCCGGTTCGACCCCGGCCCCGGGTACAAAGTTTTTTAGACAATCCTCTGTAAAACAAAGCATTTACAGAGGATTTTTCTTTTTCAAGGTGTACTAAAAGTGTACTTTTTAACATTGAGGGGTACTCTTGGGAGAATTTTGTCCCTACAAAAAAAGGTGCAAGTGTATTACACAAGCACCCAACCAAAAGAATATAGTTGGCTTTTGAAAAGCCATTGCAAAGGTACAAAAATAATCTACTATATACCCCACCGATGAGGTTATAAAAAATGTCATTTTCTCACGGCTTCCTCACGGCTTTAAAACACCTCTCCAAAATGTGTTTGAATTTCAAACATATTTTATGGTTCAATTCCTAGTGAGAATTGAATTGGTGTTGATTTTCAGGCAATAAGCAAGCAAACGGACTAAAACACGGACTAAATGGAACAAAGTCCACATTTTTTTAGTCCATTTTTGCCGTTTCCTCGGAGTTCCCTCGGGGTTCGTTTACCTCATCGGGGGAAAATTACAGCCCCTCAAAATTCCTGCATTGGTATAGGAACACTCCTTGCAAAACAATAACGCCAACCTTTGAATAAACATAATCTTGCAACGGAGACAGAAGCCTGTAAAAGTCATTTATAACCTCGTCATTTATAATACCGTCATTTGCTTGGTTGTCGTCTGGCAAGCCGTCTTCAATTGCCGTTATTAGGTTTGTTGCTGCTTGGTCAAATTCTGCCAACGATTTAAGAATGTTTACCGTCTGTTGGGTAATTGCAATTTGCCCTGTCTCTTGGGCTTGCCTTAACGCTTCTAACTGTGTCATATCTGTATAGTATAGGTATTAAAAAGACCCCCTGTTTAGGTGTCCTCGGTCTATACAGTTACCGTGTAGGCGTTTCCGCTTCTACCACCGTGCAAAGGGCTATTTCTTTATTTTCCCGGCTGTTGTGCAACCGCTGTATAATTTAGGAGTGACAAATATAGGCTTTTCCCAAATACCGACAATCTTTTTTCTTTGATTTTTCATAAATCAATGTTCTGTCTCCTGCCCGTCCAATTCCATCATCAAATCAAGAAAAGCATTACTGCCTCTTATCTCACTGACAATTCTTGCAATCTTCCTTGTATCGAGTACACCAATACTTGAGGCTTCCAATAGTGCCAACTTTTCCTCTTTGTCCAATCTGATTTTCATATCCTATTTGTTTTGTAGTTCAAACAGCCTCTTTGTCACTTTGTCAATCGTCTGTTCCGGCATTGACAGAAGCAAATCCTGTAGCATTTCTTTCTCTTTCTTCAACAACTCCTCTGGGGTGGTGGGGGACAGTTTGGGCATAACATAGCCCAACAGCCCCGTGTAGGTTCTTATATAGTCCCTATCGTCAAGGCTTGCCAATCGCCTAACAAATTCATCCCTGCCACTATCAAGAATATTGGCAACCCATTTCTTTATGTCGTTGCTTGCCTTGTTGGGCGTTCCTGCTTTCCTGCCTCCCGTTTTGGGACTTCCTTTTGCTCTGCTCATTCTAATATATCTATTTATATTCTACTTTAGATTGTTACCAAATTTTGGTAACAAAATACACCTTATTATAAGACACATCAAACATAAGCACCACAATTTTTAACCTCATCGTCCAGCTCTTTCATCAGTTCATCAGAAACGGTAAGGTTGGCTTTTGTGGCTACTTCTTGGATTTTGTTTTTCAATCGGGTGTAGTTCTTCCTGTCCTCAAATACACTTGCCTCTTTCAGTTCATTCAAAAAGTCTGCTATTTGGGTTTGGTCTGTCTGGCTCATCAGTCGTGCAACCAACACATCAAAAGCATCTGAAACAGTCTTTATCTCACTCATAACATCGGGTTTTATCTGGTTCAACTTGGATATTGAAAAATAACTGGCTTGATAGCGTTTTATCATCATCTTATAAAAGGGCTTTTGGTACAACGATGAGGCTTTGACCTCTGCCACTCCCAACTGTTGGGGTAGTCTGCCGTTAAGCCTCATTTCATATCTCAACAAGTTTGCATTTTTCAAACCATCTGGGTACTTCATCCCTTTGGCTGTTGCATCTGCTACCTTGTCATAGAAAGCAAATACTTTGGGTTGCTGCTTGCTTGTCCCCTTGTAGTAAAGGGTTGTGGGGTCAAAGTGGTATCTGTTCAATCTGGGCATATTACCCAATTTTGCTAGGTAGTCTGGTACTTGGTGCTTCATCAAAAAGTTTGTGCCAAATTCAATTCCTGTAACACTTGCCCTGTCTGCCTGCAAGTGCAAGGCTTCACTTAACTTTTCAATCGCTTGGGCTGTGGTTTGCTTGTCCAAAGGGTAAACATTACTACCATACAGATATTTGGGCAAGCTGCCAACCACCGACAACCCACCTGCAAAGATAGACACTTTCAGCCCGCCCAAATTGCCAAAGGTCTTAACCTCTCCTGTCTGTAGGTCGGTCTCCTGCTTGGCACTATCCAGATAGTTGGCTATAGTGTGAGGGTGTTCCCCAACTATAGCCCTATCAATCCAAAGTTTTACCTTGTCATACATCTGTTAAAAAGGTTCTGTTACCAAAATTTGGTAACAAAGTACACATTATTATAAAGCACATCCTTTCTGGGCTTGCTGTCTTAATGCTGTCAAAGCCTCATCAAAACCACCCATCTTTAGTTGCTTGCAGTAGGCACTAATCAGCACCTTTGCACCCTCCAACACCACTAATTCAATACAGGTGGGGATTAGATTTGCCTTGTCTTTCTCATCTTGGTAAACCCTAAACAAAAAGCCATCCTGCTTGTATTCATAAAAGGGATTTGGTCTGTCTTCTTTGCTGTAAGTCTCTTTATCCAAAGGGTAGCCATAGGCAAAACCGCTCAACTTGCCATCCTCAAAATATTCCTTTAAACCTGTAAAGTTTAGGCTGTTCTTGGCTTGTAGCCTCATCGAGGGAACATTATCCCCCTCCTTTAGTTTTTCCATCAGGTTCATAGACACAAAACCATCCCTGCCCCTCAATTGTTCCATAGGTGGGTAAAATCCTGCTTGGGCTACTATTGTAAATTTGGGCGTTTTCTTGCCGTTCTGGGTTGTGTTCACCATTTTGGCATAATACCGTATATTGGGAGTATTCATTGCTTGCCTCCTTTCTTCATACAATAGGTTTGTGCCTGTTGGTTCAACTCTTCCTCTGTAGCAATTCTGTTGCTCTGCAACCATTGTTCTAACTCTACCCTGTTAAAGTAGCACATTTTGCCCATTGGCTTGTAGTGGGGTATCTTCTGACCCATTGTCATTTTGTACAAGTACGATTTGGAAATACCCAAATACCTTGCAGCCTCATCGCTTGTAAGCACTTCCTTTGTGCAATTGATAATGTTTGCCGCTATAAGGTCGGCAACCTGTTTAAGATCTTCTGCCATCTTTTTGTTATTTTTACGGTTTGGGCTGTCTGGCGGTGTTAGTAAGCCCACCCCTTATCTGCCCTGCTGCTCCCTATCAGATAGGGCTTACTATTCACCTATCATCTTGAAAGCAAGTGCAAAATAATAAAGGAAAATTCACTCTAAGACAGAAAGAAAATATACATTAATAGCCTGTTATGAAGAGGCTATTAATGTATATTAACGGCTACCTATAGAGGCTTTTGGGGGCTAATCAAGGCTATTTATTGCTCCATCAATTTCTTCTTTGGTAAACCTCTGCTCTTGTAGGTATTTGTTATAACCCGGCTTGTTTCCAATATCCCCAAACTCATTTTTTGCTTGGGTGTATGTTGGTCTTGTTAGCCACCCTTTCTTTATGCAAGCCAACATAAGCAAACCAAAATCTTTGCCTTTTTTAGCATCCATTTTTGAGTGCATCTTTTGTAACTTTTGCCCGTCTGCATCATCTATCATCTTATCTTTCAAAGTTTCCTTTGGTCTGCCTTTCCCTCTGGTTGGCGTTTGCTGTTCTCGTTGAGGCTCTAAGGCTGTTTGTTCTGGTTCTGGGTTGAGGCTCTGGGCTTCGCTTGTTCGTTCTCGATGAGGTTCATTGCCAAACAATATGCTTTGTACATATTGCCCTAGTTGGGTACTATTTAAGTATGTACAAAATGGGGTTAGCAAATCCAAATCCTTATCCCCATAAGGCGTGTAACAAAAACTTGTTTCTTTCTCTGCAAGTTGTACACACAGCCATTCCATCAGGCTACAAGCCTCAATATATCCATCATCTCCTTTATTCAAATTAACACACTCTAACAAACGGCAAAGTCCCTGCAAGAAAAGAATTTGCAAGAAAAGACCCCAAATAGGTATGCTATCAAACTTCTTTACCAATCTTGCAATCTTATTCTTTGTCGTTAGGGGTTTGTCTGTATGCTCTTTAATGTATGTCGCTGTCTGCTTTAATGAAACAAACAACAAATTTGTCAGTTCCTTGCTAAAAAATGGCTTTTCTCCATTGATAATACCAAATTGTTTTAACTCATCATAAAAGGAGACAAAGGAACATTTGAGACCATAAGCCTCAACACACAAATACTCATCCATTGCCTCTTCTTCTTGTGGTATCTCGGTAACATTGGCAAATAAGCCCTTGCCCTCTCTGGCATCATTATACATAGTATCATCTAACGCCTTAACAAGTTCAGGACTTCCTATTATTTTTATTCCTATTGAGACAAAGCGCCACCCTCCAACTTGTCTTTCTCCTTGACAACTCTTTGCTAGCAATTCACATAATCTTGCTTGTAATTTCTTGCCCTCAACAAACACGGCATTATATCTTTTGAAATCTGCACAAAACGCCTCATCGTTTTCAAAACCTGCCAATCTCAATGCACCATCCAACAAAGCCTCGTCTGTTGTGCAAGGATTGTTTTTTGAAAGCGTGCTATCTAATTTGTAAAGTTTCTTAAATACAGCCTCAAACTTTGGCTTATACAACCTATCTTGCTCATTACAGAGGCTCACAAATTCCATCTTAATACTATCTTCATTCATCATAGTAGCAATTATTAAAAGTTAGTAGTCTCCAGTTCTGGCAAACTGTTTATTGCATCCTCTTTCAGTTTGTCAACCGCTCTGGTGTATTTTTCTGTGTGCTTCAATCCTGAATGTCCCAACAGGCTTGCAACCGTCTTAATGTTAGCCCCATTGTTCAGGATATTCACAGCAAAAGAATGTCTGGCACAGTGCCAACTGATATGCTTTTCAATTCCTGCTTCCTTAACCCATCTTCTTAGGGATTTTAGACACGATTCATAAGTTGGCAAGGAAAATATAAGGCTGTCTTTTGTCTGCCCATCTTTTGGCTCTCCTATAAGTTTTAGCAATCCGTCATTAAGGGGAATTACAACACCGCTGCTTGCAGAATGTCCCTTTGTCTTGTTCTGCTCAAACTTTAGCAACTTATTTGAATAGTCAACATTGGCAAAAGTAAGGTCTTTCACATCACACCACCTCAAACCACAATACAAGCACAATATAAATGCTCTCCTTGTATTAGGGTTCTGCCCTTTGTAGTGGGTGTTCATCAGTGCTTGCTCTTCCTCCAGAGAAAGCACCTCTTTTCTCAATATCTGGTCGTCTGCCTTAATGACAATCCCACTGCAAGGGTTCTTTATGATAACATCGTGTTCAATGGCATACTTTATCACTTTCTTAAACCGTTGGTAAATGCTCTTTGCTCCCTCTCCAATACTTCTGCTTTGTAGGTACTCTGTAAACGCTTCCATCATATCTTTGTCAAGCTGTCCTGGCATCAGTCCATTGACAAACTTGTTATATTCTGGGGTGTCTCTCAAAAAGTCCTTAAAACGCTTTAAGGCAATCTGCACCATTCTAATATCTTTCTTGGTGTAGTTGTCTATATAGGTCTGAAAGTAGTCCAGAAAGTTTATTGTACGGTCTTTCTTTAGCCTGTATCCCTCTTTATCCTCCAACAACTCCTGTTCCCTTTCCTGCCTGATTTTCTTTGCCAACAATAGGGTTTGCTTGTTCTGGGTTCTGTCAATAGGAGTTCTGGGATTTGCCACAAGATACAAGTTAAGGTTTTCTTTCCGTCTGATATGCTTAACCTTAAATTTGGGCGTTCCTGCCATCTTGCCCTTTTCATACAACACAGGCTCTCCATACTCATCTAATATAGGCTCGCTTTGCCTACCCAAATAATACTCCAGATAGAGGCTAATTTGCCCATCTGCCAACAACCTCTGTTCTAATCTGGGGTTGTCCTTGCTTTTGTTTTCTAACTTTGGCATACTTATAACTATATTCTTTTGGTTTCTTTTGGTAGTGCAAAGATAGTATTTTATTCTTTTCAAGGTGTACTAAAGGTGTACTAAATGAACAAAAATAGTACACCTTAAAGAAAACAAAAGAAAATACCATTTTGCAAAACACTATAAATCAATGCTTTTAACTTCCTTTGTTTTCTCTTAAAATCACGGTGTTGTATTGGCCCCGGGTACAAAGAGATGAGTTTTTCGCTCATCTCTTTTTTTTGTAATCAAAAAATAGAAATCGTGGCTTATACATCGGGATTTTTGTCTATATTTGCAGTTTGTTTTCGAATTTTGCGAAATGAGATTCAAGGACGTAATAGGACAGGACGAAATCAAGAGCAGGCTCGTGCAGGCGTATAAGGACAACCGCGTGAGTCATAGTTACTTGTTTTATGGCGCACCCGGTGTAGGGAAGATGGCGCTCGCAATAGCATTCGCCCAATATCTTTCGTGCGAGAACAAGGAAGACGGCGACAGTTGTGGCCATTGCCCCAGCTGCCTGAAGTACGAAAAACTTGTCCACCCCGACTTGCATTTTGTTTTCCCGTATATCACATCGTCAAATTCGCAGAACAAGGCGGTAAGCGACACGTATATCGATTTGTGGCGTCCTATGGTCAACAATAGCCCGTACTTTTCGTATCGCGACTGGACAAACAACCTGCAGAGCGAAAACAAGCAGTGCCAGATTTATGCGGCAGAATCGGCCGAAATCATCAAGAAGGTCAGCCTGAAAACCTACGAATCCGACTATAAGGTAATGATAATATGGCTGCCCGAAAAAATGAATACCGAGTGCGCTAACAAGATATTGAAAGTGCTCGAGGAACCGCCTCATAATACCGTGTTTTTGCTTGTTAGCAACAACCGCGAGGATATCCTTCCGACAATTCAGTCGCGAACTCAGCCTGTCAAGGTGCTGGGCATTGCCGACGAACCGCTGAAACAGGCTCTTGTCGAAAAGTTCGGCATTAGCGAGAGCGAAGCCGCTGATGTGGTAAAGATTAGCAACGGTAGTTTCCTCGAGGCAAGGCAGCAGATCGAGCAGGACGAAGAAAATGCCTTCAATTTTGACAATTTCAAGTCGCTAATGCGAATATGCTACAAGTACGATGTAGTTTCGACTTTCGATTTTGCAAAGTCAATTTCGAAATTGTCGCGTGAGCGGCAGAAGAGTTTCATCAACTACTGCCTGATTATGGTAAGGGAGAACTTTGTACGGAACGTAAATTCCGATGTTGCCTATCTTACAAAGGAGGAAGAAGAATTTTCTGTGAATTTTTCCCGTTGCATAAATGAAAGGAACATAGATTCATATATAACAATTTTAAACGATACATATTACCAGATTGAACGCAATGGTAATTCGGAGATTATTTTTACCGATACAGCGTTCAACATAATGAAAATAATACGCAAGTAGAATGGAAGACAGAATAGTAAGTATCCCAATAGACAATTGCGACGATTGCAACTGTACGTTTTCGGCAAAAGGTTGCTGCAACAAGCTCGATGTGTACGACTGGCTGGCCGATATCAACGATCCGCTTTCGCAGTCGCGCTATGTTGAGGTTAGATTCAAGAATACACGTAAAGGCATATACGAAAACAATCTCGACTTGCCATTGCAAGTCGGCGATATTGTCGCAGTAGAGTCGTCGCCAGGACACGATATAGGAATTGTTTCGGCAATAGGGCAGATAGCCTGCTACCAGATGCGCAAGCAGAAGAACCTTAGACTCGCCGACGTCAAGAAGATTTACCGCAAAGCCCGTGCCAACGACATAAAAAAATGGCAGGAGGCAATAGCTCTCGAACGTCCGACCATGCTTCGTACACGTGAACTCGCCGAGGAACTTAACCTGTCGATGAAGATTGGCGACACCGAATTCCAGGGCGACAAGACAAAGGCAATATTCTACTATATCGCCGAGGAGCGTGTCGATTTCCGTGAACTTATTAAACGCATGGCAGAGGAATTCCATATCCGCATCGAAATGAAGCAGATAGGTGCTCGTCAGGAAGCTGGAAGAATTGGCGGTATAGGTCCGTGCGGAAGAGAATTGTGTTGCACTACATGGATGTCGGACTTCAATTCGGTATCTACAACTTCGGCACGTCTGCAGGAACTTACCCTCAATCCGCAGAAACTGGCCGGACAGTGCAGTAAGCTTAAATGTTGCCTCAACTACGAACTCGGTGTTTACCTCGATGCCCGCAAGGATTTCCCCGAGAATGCTTCGGTGCTCAGGACAAAGGAAGGCGATGCCCATCATATCAAGAACGATATTTTCAAGAGGCAGATGTACTACGAAGTCAGAATCAACGATATACCTACAGTGAAAATCCTTGATGTGGATACTGTGAAAAATATTGTTGAGCAAAACAGGAAGGGTATTCTGCCAGAGAACGTTTTCGAGATGGAAAAGACCGGTTCGCGTTCGATTTCATATACCGACGAGCTTAACTCCGAGAGCATTACCCGTTTCGACAAGGCTAAGAAACCGAAGTCTAAGAATAGGAATCGCAACAAGATGAAAAAGCAGAATAAGCCTGCCGAAGGAGCTGCAAAGCCGGAAAATAAGAATAACCCCGCACCTGAAAAAACTGAATAACTATGAGAAATTTGATCGTATTGTTGTTTGCAGTTGCTGTGTTGGCGGGACTTAGTTCTTGCGACGGACGTAAGGTTTATGAAGAGTATGTCGAAGTCGACGATTATGTATGGAACGCTTCTTCGCCGTTGCGGTTCGAGTTTGAAATAACCGACACAGCAGCATTGCACGACGTATATATCAATGTGCGCCATGCCAACCAGTATCCGTATAGTAACTTGTGGCTGTTTGTCGATTCGTGGGCACCAAGCGGACTCAAGGCTGTCGATACTGTCGAATGTGTGCTTGCCGACGACCATGGAAAGTGGCTCGGAAGCGGACTGGGCGATATTTGGGATACGCAGATATTATGGAAGAAGAACGTTAGGTTTGCAATGCCAGGAAAATACCATGTTGAATACAATCAGGCAATGCGCACCGAAAATCTCGTAGGTATCATGGATATGGGCCTGCGTGTCGAACTTGCCGAAAACGACGAATAGCCATGAATTGTCCATTATGCAATATGCCCGACGAAAACTCGTTTGCTGCTGGCGGACGCACTTATCATCGTTGCCACCAATGCGGGCTAGTGTATATGGACGCAACCGAACGGCTACTTCCCGATGAAGAGAAAAAGAGATATTCGTTCCATCGGAACAATATAGACGATGCTGGATATGTGGCTTTTCTGAATCGTATAATTGAGCCTTCGATGCAATACCTTTCCAAAGGTATGAAAGGCTTGGATTATGGATGCGGACCGAATCCTGTTTTGGCGCAGTTAGTCGGGGAAAAAGGTGTAGAATGTTCTTATTACGATCCTTTTTTCTTTCCCGAATGCCAGTCCGGAGCTAAGTTCGACTTCATTTTTGCAACAGAATGTTTCGAACATTTTTTCAATCCTAAGCAGGAATTGGAAAAAATATGCGCCATGCTAAATACAAATGGCATTCTGGGCATAATGACAGAAATGGTGCTCGAAAATACCGATTTCGGCAGCTGGTACTACAAAAACGACCCCACACATGTGTGCTTTTATAGCAACGAGAGCATAAATTACATTTGCAATACGTTTAATTTCAAGCAATTATATAACGATAATCATAGAGTTATCATACTTAGAAAATCATGACACCAAACATAAACATATTAAGACGAATTACACCACGGTGGGTCGTGTTCTTAATCGATGCGGTAATGTGCTTCGCATCTATACTTCTTGCCTACTACTTGAGGTTTAACTTCCATATTACCGAAGCCGAAAGAACAATAATGCCGATAGCAATACTGATTGTTATATTAGTAAGAGCTATATCTTTCCTTATTGGCAAGACCTATTCGGGAATGGTGAGGTACACTGGTATGCACGACATAATAAGGATTGTTGTTGTAATTGTTTGTGGGTCTGCAGTTTTGGTGCTTGCCGATATCATAGGACTGGCTGTACTCGGAAAATATATTATTCCGCTCTCGATTATCATTATTGATACTTTTATTTCTGCCTCAACGCTTATTTTCTCAAGATTGCTGATAAAAATATTGTATTTGGAATACAATATGCAGCAGAAGGATGTCAATAATGTCCTGATATATGGTATGAGCAACCTTGCCCAGACCACAAAACGAGCCATCGAGCGAGACCGTAGGTCGCAGTACAAGGTGGTCGGCTTTGTAGAGCATCATCAGCGAGTGGCGGGCAACAAAATCGACGGATTGCGCATATACCATCTCAAGGACCTCAAGGACATAATAGAGGAAAAGAATGTATCGCTGCTCATTATATCGGAACGTAGCCTTTCGGTGGCACGCAAGAACTTTGTGCTCGACATTTGTCTGGCTCACAATGTCGACGTACGTACAATTCCCGAGGTTACTACATGGGTTAATGGCGAACTGTCGGTAAATCAGTTGCGTAAGTTTAAAATTGAAGATTTGCTCGAACGTCCCGAAATTCGCATCGACCAGAACGACATGAACCGTAACATTGGCGGTAAGGTCATCATGGTCACAGGAGCAGCAGGTTCCATAGGTAGCGAAATCGTTAGACAGTTGACCCGCTTTAGCCCCAAGTCGATAATTTTGTTCGACTGCGCCGAGTCGCCTTTGTACGACATAGAACTCGAAATACGTGAGGACTATAAGTTCAACAATATAGAGATTGTAATAGGCGATGTGCGCGACAGGCAACTTGTCGACCAGGTATTCGAAAAGTACAAGCCTGAAATTGTATATCATGCTGCTGCGTACAAGCATGTCCCGATGATGGAAAACCATCCCGCCGAGGCTGTGATAACCAATGTGATGGGAACTAAGATTCTTGCCGACACTGCTGTAAAGTATGGAGCATGGAAGTTTGTCATGGTAAGTACCGACAAAGCCGTGAATCCCACCAATGTCATGGGCGCAAGCAAGCGTATCGCCGAAATCTACACCCAGTCGCTCAACAATCGTGAAAATGTTTCCACTCAGTTCATTACCACTCGATTCGGTAATGTTTTGGGTTCAAATGGTTCGGTAATTCCACGTTTCCGCAAGCAGATCGAGAATGGCGGTCCAATAACAGTTACCGATCCCGAAATAACTCGTTTCTTCATGACTATCCCCGAAGCCTGCCAGCTCGTACTCATCGCAGGAAACATGGGAACTGGTGGCGAGATCTTTATTTTCGATATGGGACAGCCTGTAAAGATTGCAAAACTCGCCGAAAAGATGATTCTCTTGTCGGGACTTAAGGTCGGCAGCGACATCGAAATTAAATACACGGGTCTGCGTCCTGGCGAAAAGTTGTACGAGGAACTTCTTGCTACCAAGGAAAATACAATTCCTACCGAAAACAAGCAGATTATGGTTGCAAAAGTTCGCGTCTACGATCACGATGAGGTTGCAAAGCCCATTGAGCACTTGATAGAAGTCGCTCCGTTGCGCAACGATATGGAAATTGTTGCCGAGATGAAGAAAATAGTTCCCGAATTTATCAGTAACAATTCGGTATTCGAAAGCCTCGACAGCAAGAAATAGATTTACTCTATCACGAACCTTGCCGTCTTACGGCTCTTTTGCGTCATATACACCTTGTGCCCCGAAATCATTCGGTTGATGGCTTCGTCGGTGTAGTAGCGGATGGTGATAAGCTGCAGGTTCTCGTTGTATTTCACAAAGTATTCCTTCTGCAAATCTGCGACAAGCGCATCGAAGTTGCGGTTGTTGGCATCGATGGAAGCCGAAAAGTCGATTGCCGAATTCTGCATCACATTCACCTTTACCTTATACTTGGCGAACAGTCCGAAAATGTTGCTCATGTTTTCCTCCACGATGAACGAAAAGTCCTTTGGCGAAATTGAAATCAGCACCTGATTCTGCTTGAGGATATACACAGGAACAAGGTCAAGGTAGTAGTCCAACTTGCGGATTACTGTTCCCTTTGCCGACGGGTCCTTGAACGAGCGAACATACAGCGGAATGTTCTTGTTCTCGATTGGCTTGATGGTCTTCGGGTGGATGACCTTGGCTCCGTAGAAGGCAAGTTCGATAGCTTCGTGGAACGAGATTTCGTCCAACTTCTCGGCAAAGTCGCACCAAGCCGGGTCGGCGTTCATAATGCCTGGCACATCCTTCCAGATTGTAACGCTTTCGGCATCAATGATATGTGCAATCGATGAGGCCGAGTAGTCCGAACCCTCGCGTCCGAGCGTAGTGGTATGGTGGCTGATGTCACTACCGATGAAGCCCTGCGTTACAAAAACATTGTTGTTTGCATCCGAAAATGCCTTGCGCACCTTCTTTTCCGAAAGTTTCCAGTCGATTTTCGCATCGCGAAAATTGGAGTCGGTGACCATATAGCGGCGTATGTCGATGAACTTGTTTGCTTTTCCTCGATAGCGCAGGTATTCCGAGAAAATGGTAGTGCTGAGAAGTTCTCCGTACGATACGATGGAGTCGTACTCGAAATCGTAATCGTCGGTAGGAATGCCGTCGATGCGTTCGGCAATTTCCTCGAAAAGCGAATTCAATTTCTTGCAAACCGTTTCGGTCTTGCCGCCAAAGGCTTCGGCGACATAGTCAAGATGGAACTTCTTGATGTTCTCGAACTCGACATTTTTCTGCTCGTCGCCGTTGAAATAGTAGTTG
This sequence comes from uncultured Bacteroidia bacterium, assembly GCA_902790405.1. Taxonomy (GTDB): domain Bacteria; phylum Bacteroidota; class Bacteroidia; order Bacteroidales; family ML635J-15; genus Bact-19. The sequence continues at coordinate 25,863 of CADARW010000003.1, read as the reverse complement.
ACGAGGCGTTCCAAATGGTTGGTTGTCTTGTCGATTGCCGAAACTACAATTACCAGTTCGTTTTCGTCCTTTATTATGTTATAGACATTCTCTATTGCCTGTGGTGTCTTTACTGATGCACCGCCGAATTTATATACTTTCATACGATTTATTGTTTCTATGTTTCAAGTTTCTAGAAACGCGCCATGGCGCGTTTTTACATTGTAGTTTTTAGTTTTGTTCCACAAAAATAAGGTTGTTTTTTGTTTTTGCTACCATTAAAAGCAAAACATTATTCACAATTATTTGATAATAAAACCTTTTTGCAACAATGTTTTTATACAATGCCCAATATCCTCACATCACCAACCTATTATCTGCTGTTAACTCATTTTTTAAGGAATCTATATACAAGTTGAGTAAAGAGTATGCTACTGAACTGTCATTCCGCAAGTTAGAACAATAACGCGATACGGAACGGGGAGCGTAATATTGTTCAACTATGCGGAATCTCCAATTGAAAACGCTTCTATAGGAGATTCCGCATAAACGAACTCACAAGCAACGTTCCTTATGCTGTTCGTTCTGTTTTACGGAATGACTTAATACTAATAGTATTATGAGTCAACATGTATATAGCAACCTTTTTAAAACCACTTAGCAACAAGTTATCGGCAATATTTTGCTTATAATATGTTGTTAAGTCTAATTTTTTAGGGCTTAACAACAAGTTATATGCGTCGATTTACTCACAGAATATTTTCGGTTTCCTGACCAGACGGTTCATGTCGTCAAGCAAGGCTGCATTTGAGAAAACGATGCCGTTGCGTTCTACAGTACCGTAACTATTGTGTGCGTGACCTAAAAGGTGGTAGCGTGGCTTAACCTGCAAAATTCGGTTTCGCAACGGGACATTCCCCCAATGCACTCCAGCCGACTCGTCGAGTATCATTACTGGAGGTTCGTGGGTGACGACCACATCGGCGTCGGCAGGAATCAGCTCTTCCGGATGGTTGTATGCCAGCCCGAAGAACTTGACGCCATCGATTGTTACGCTTTTGTCCTGCAGGAAATGGACATTGTCGGGCAAATCTTCGATATTTTCTGCCTCCCAGAGGCAAAGGTCGTGGTTGCCAGTTACGAAAATTTTATGTTGGTACGGCAGTTCTATCAGCCAGTTTAGGAAATCCAACACCTCTTCCTCGGTGCCACTATTGCTGATGTCACCGCTATGAACGAGGACATCGGCAACAGGCAAATCCTTTATCTTTCGGTGAAGACCGTGAGTGTCGGAGAGGTGAAGGAGTTTCATATCTTATAACCAAAATATTTCTCTTCAAAAGAATCCATATTAACATTTTGGGATTTTGCCTTAGAAATCAAATCCTCCCAATATACATACCGAATCATTTCATCATTTTCCAGAAAATTATTTTTGAACTCTATGAAATTGTTTTTCAAGTCTTCCCTATCTTTGGGGCAAATAAACAAAACATATTTCCTTTCAGTTTTTGCTCTCATTGCATTCCGGAACAACTGGTAGTAATCCTCCATAACATCTTTCTCTGTGATTTCGCATTTCCAAAGATCTTTATTGCCATCAATAATTGGTTTATAAATATCCTTAAACTGTTTTGTTGGATTTTTACCGCCACCTGATTTGCTAAAGGACTGCTCGGTATACTTTATTTCACAATATACCTTTATGCCTCCACTTTCAATATAAAAGTCAAAATTTGTTTTTTCTGCTACATCATTCTCAATGTATTCAAACTTACATTTTGCATCATTACTGTATTCCAGTAAAGGACAATAATCTTGTAATATTTTTACTAGTTGTTTAGAGGGGTTGTCATTATTATCAATAAAACGCCTAAAAAAATTGTAGCACATAATTTGGGAAGAATTTAAATGATGTGCATAACGATGTAGCTTAAATGGAATCCATGGCAACTTCTTTATCTCAGGAAGAAGATTTGATTCTTTTACAACATTCTCTTTTGTTTTACCTTTAGGAATGTCCAAAATATGCATATATCTTTTACCTTTATATTCTCCTCCCTGTTCACTATTGTTTTTAGTTCCAAGGTAGGATTTGACAACTTCAAAAAACTCTAAATGATTCATATTATATATTCATTTATGACCTAAAATTTGCCATATCTGTTTTTACTTGACATTTATCGCGATTAAATTCAAGTAAAAACATCAACGGTATTGCAAATATATCTATTTATTTTCACTTTCATTAATTTCACAGTTCTTTATCTTTTGCGTCATGTTATTCCCCATAGTTTTTCTTCAATTTCGTTTTCTCCGTAAAATACCAGTTGGCAACCGACTGCAATTCGTACTCGAAATATGTTCCCGGGGTAAACAGGTAATACGGACCTAAAAATTCGTTGAGAAACTTTTCTGCAGCTACAAATTTTTCGTAATCGGTTTGTGCCTGATATATCGGCTCCATCTTCTTCGACATCAATAAACCCATTACGAACTTTTCCTCGGGCGTTGCTTTTTCGTTGAGGGTATCACCGATTTTATACATCGCATCGCCAGCCAGTTTCATATACTGCTCCTCGTAGGGGGTAAGACTGCGTTCCTGCGCAAATAAATACTGCATACCAAACAGGCCGAACGCTATTACCAGCAAAAAATTCATTACAATTCTTTTCATAATCATTCAACAATTTAATTTTCAACAAAAAATTCAAAAAAATTCGCCTTAAAGTATGCCAATCGGTACTCAGGCAAACAATCTCCAACATATACTGACTTAACAGCCAAATTTTTCCAACATCTGAGCATATCCCAAAATTCATCCATGCAACCAGCACTAAATCCTTTCTCAAGCCCATTTCGAACAAATTCTTGTTGTTGGAACTGCAAATCATCAATTGAATCTATCATGTCGTCATACAGTTCCAATGCCTTCTTTGAAGTATATCCAAGCACATCTATAAGCAGACTAAACAACTGTTCCTTGTAAAAAAGTATTCCGCCAGTAGGTTTAAATATCGCCTCAACAGCAGGTGAAGGATACATTTTTTGCGGATTGTTCTTCTCTGCAATGTATTTTGCAACAATCGATTCCCACTGAGGACGACCGACGATTGACCATAAGTCAACCAATTCATTAAAACCGACACACTTAAGTTGCTGCATATATGTTGTTAGGCTATTGTTTAACCACACATAATCGCCACTGCAAATCAAATCAATTGTTGCTTTGTCGTTCAATGGAATATCTTCGACTCGCATGTCGCAACCTTTTTGGTCTTTAATCCGTTTCAAAATCGAGTTGATTCTCAGTAATTTACCTTCGTCGTATGTTTTAATTGCACAAACTTCGGAGCAATCTATTTCTTCCATCTTGTACTGCGAAACAATATCATTGCCAACACGGCACAACGGCACTTTCGACATAATATCGTTTGCACATATCAGCACTCCGCTATACGAAACCCAGTCTTGTCTTACTGTCCCCTCCAAAATTGCAACATTATTTATACCGTTGTTTTTCAACGAGTTTTCTTTCCATGGCACAAAAGATACCGCTCCCGCTAAATTTTCACTACCGTACTTTTCCTCAAGGTAATTACGAACCTTTCCAATGTCATCAATCCCAATTTCCAAAGCAATAGGCAAGTGGTTTCTATCCTTGAAAAATAAAAAATCCGCAAGCCCATATTTAATCGGGTCAACCTCGGTTAAGTGCAAGCAGTAGCAAACAATCGAACCATTCATGAATCCACACCCCTGGGCTAGTAAACATAGTTCTATTCTTATTGACTTATAAATGTCATAGGCAAGCAATATGTAATCGGCGAAATTTTTGTTTCCCGTCAAATGCTTCATTTCTTTTTCAATGCGGTTGAGCACTTCAGAAGGAATTGTTTTTCCGTAACGAGACATAGCACCCTGCATCACTAAGAATTTCAAATAATTCTTGCTGTTTTCAAAATCGTTGGGGACTGGCACTACAAGGTGACTATCGTGCATGGAAAGAATATCCACATCCACCTTGTCCACAATTTCCTGAACATTGCTTATTGCTTCTGGAATGTCGGCAAATAACTCTGCCATTTCCTCGGGCGACTTTAAATATTCCTGACCAGTATAGTGGACATCGGTACGCAATTTCTTTAGTTTTCGCGATAGACACATGAATTCATCCTGTGCTTCGGCATCGTCGGCATTAATGAAATGCACATCGTTTGTTGCAATTACCTTTACACCATGTTTGCGAGCTAGTTGCAACAACACTTCGTTTACTCGTTGCTGTGTGCGATAGGTTTTGGTATCACTTACATGGCGTTGCATTTCAATGTAGAAATCGTCGGCAAACAGATTCTTGTACCACAATAACATTTTCTCGGCTTCATCTTCCTTACCACTGGCAATGAGGCTCTGAATTTCGCCACCAAGACACGCCGAACAAGCAATTATGCCATCGCAATACTTTTCAAGCATTTTGTGGTCAATACGAGGAATCCGATTGAAGCCCTCGAGATAACCAAGCGAACTCAGGCGGCAGAGATTTCTGTAACCTTGCATATTCTTTGCCAGCAGCACAAGATGACGAACTTCGCTATTGTATTTCGCGGTTTTCAAGTCATCAACCACAAAAGCTTCCATTCCGGGAATAAACTTGAACGAATCGTCTATGAGACCTCGTTCCTTTTGTCTTTGGACAAATTTTGCCATCTCCATTACGGCTTTCATATTGCCATGGTCGGTAATCGCAATGGCGTTCATGCCAAGTTCTGCACTACACTTCACCAAATCTTTGGTTTTACAAATTGCATCCAAGTTCGAATAAACCGAATGGACATGCAGGTGGGAAAATTTTATTTCTCTATTCATAACTAAACAAAATTATATCCCTATTCAATACGTTTTTGAAATTTAATGCTCGGTCACGCGAGGCATTTTGGGGGCTAAAACGCCTATTTTTGTCAATTATTAAAATGTGAAATTATGTAGTTCTATTGTACTAATTAAATTTTTACTAGCAAAAATCTGCTAATAGCGTATAATATTTTTTGAAGATGCCAAAAACGCCACTTTTTGAGCCATTTTTGAGGCAAAAACAGCGAAAAACCTACGACAAATTTTGTCGCAAAAAGGCAAATTCTTCGCGAAAACAGGAAAAATCGGGAAAAAGCAGATTTTTTTGAGGGTAGTAATGCTATGATTATTTTCAATAGCACTCCATTCTTTACACTCGCCAAACATAACAAAAATGCGCACTCCATTGCGCACTTTTTTCAAAATATTGCGCAGTCTATTGCGCAGTTTTAAAACCCCGAAGTGCTCAAACTGCTAAATTCTCAGCAGTATCTATTCCTTTTTGTCCACAGCTGCCTGCTTGTTTGGCCTTCTCCTATAGTGCCGTCTGTTCTGACGCTTCTGGACTGAGGCTCCGTTTGTAATTTCCTTTGTTTTCTGCGGTTTTTCATCGTCGATGCCACGCGTAAGTTTGCGGACAATCTTGTACTCCGACAGAAATTCCTTCGCTACCACGCGCAACACGGTATAGACAGGGATTGCAAGCATCATTCCTACAATGCCATAGAGCGTTCCTGCCACAATTATCACAATGAAAATCTCGAGCGGATGTGCGTTTACACTGCGCGAATAGAAGAACGGCTGGAAGACAAAGTCATCAATCAGCCTTACAACAACAACCGTTATCAGCAAGCCGTAAATCTGCGGCATAGTGTAGGTGTAGAAGTCGAGGTTCACATTGGCGGCACCAATGAAAGCAATTCCGATTGCCGCGCCAATCCACGGTCCGATGTACGGGATAATGTTGAGGAATCCGCAGAGCATACCAATCAGCAGCGAAAGTCCAAAGTTCTGTCCGCAAATCAGCATTCCGATGGTTATCAATGTCGTAACCGACAGCATCTCGAAGAAAATCCCATGCAGGTAGTTCTTGATGAGCTTCGGAAGCTTGTCGAGGATATGGGTTGCCTTTTCCTCGTAGCGAGTTGGCACAAGCGCCATAATCAGGCTGCGGAAAAGCTTGGTCTCCTTGAGGAAGAAATAAGTGAAGAATGTTATCGAAAACAACGACAAAAACAACGCGATAGCCGTGCTTCCAAGGTTGCCGGCAATGTTGCCGAGTGCCGAGAAGTTGATTACATCCTTTACGTTTTCAATAATTACATCTTCGGTCGAAAATTCGGGCATACCGAAAATAGGGTACGAGCGGACAAACTCGTCAATCTTCTGTATAGGTTGGCTAAGACCTGCCTGCAGGCTTTCGATGTCGATGTCCTGGAACTGAGCGATCTGCTTACCGACAAACGGAACCGTCAGCACAACAAACAGAACCAGCACTCCCCATATAAGTATGGTAGTAATCATTGCCGACACCCAGCGGGGCATCTGGAAACGACCGAAATGAATCTTGTCCAAAAGTTTTACAATCGGGCTCGAAATTGCCGCTATGAAACCGGCAATCAGCAGCCACCACACAATGTTGGAAAAGTAGATGCAGAAAAGCACCAGAATTACCAATCCGATAAAACCTATGATATATTTGCGGTATTTTGACATTTTATTCTTTGTTTGTGTTTGAATCTTTTTCCTGCGAATTTTGTGCCGTTTTCTTCATAAACAGCGAGAAAAATGCGCCAGTAGGGCAGAGGAAAGTACACCACGGACGGTTTACAAAAATAGACATTACGAGTATAACACCTGCAAGTATCAGCACTGCCAATGATGCAAACTGGAACTTGAATGCCGAGAATGGCTCAAAGTTCTCGATGCTGATGTCGAGCGAAGTACATAGCAATGCACCAAGCACTACAAGCAGAACATAACGCAAGTAGCGCAGCCATTTTGCAACCTTGGGCGAAATCTTCAGCTTGTGCTTGGGATTTACCTTGCCGACAAGTTCTTGGCAAGCGCCGAACGGACATACATACATGCAGTAGAACTGCTTGCCGAGGAAAAGCGGAGCCATAATTCCAGCCACAAGCACAATGAACAGGAATATTTCCATCTGCCAGTTAACACCCGAAACAAGCCATGCCGACAATTTTGCAATGCTGATGAACTGTCCGAGCCAGAAGCCAAGTATTCCGATTGATGCCAGTAGCAGCACAATGCGGAATTTTCTTGTCCGTTGCGGTTCCCAGAAGCAGAATCCTGCGAACAGCAGGAATACCATTGAGGCGATGAATCCCACGAGGTTGCCCATATTCTCCGTTTCGGCAGAAGTCGTGGCACTGCCGGCGTAAGTTTCGAGGCGAACTCTTACCGATTTCGATATTGCCGAACTTGAGTAGGTTGCGCCAGTCACAGCATCCACCTGCTTTGCTTTTGCCTCGTCGGTCGAAAGTCCATTCCAGCTTTCGAGGAAACCTTTTGCCACTACACGGTCGAGGAAGGATGGCGTTTCGTTGTTGTCGAGCAGATGTACTTTCTGCACCTTGTTGTCGGGCGAAAGCAGGATTACGAGCGGAACATTTCCAGCATAGCCCTTTATGTCGGCACAATATGGCATCGAGAAAAGTGCTTTGCCCACCAATTTTTCCGACTTGTCGTAAAGCAGGTAGCAGTCGTTGTCGGCTGTGTATTCGTAGTACGAGAAATTTTCAACTATTTCGGCAAAGCAGGCTGTTGAGTCGCCAAGCTCTGTTATTTTTTCTGCCGATTTTGTTCCTATCTCAATGTTGAACACCTTGCCCGATGTCAGGCATATTGCCACGGCAAAGACGAGAAGGATGGATATTTTTATAAGTCGATTCATATTATGAAAATACAAGGTTTTTTGTTCAAATCAAGTTTTTCTCGCTTCCACTCGGCAATGGATTTTGTGCAGATAAACTCGTCGTCGGAAGTAATATTGAGAGCGATACAAAGCATTGTCTGTGGCGAAAGCGTTGCCTTAAGGTCGTCGAACAGGCGGTTGTTGCGGTATGGAGTGTCCATGAATATCTGCGACTGTCCTTCCTTTCGCGAGCGGGCCTCGAGGTCGCGTAGCTTGCGTGTGCGCTCGGGTTGGTCGATTGGAATATAGCCGTTGAAGGCGAAGTTCTGTCCATTGAGCCCCGAAGCCATAAGCGCCATCATCATAGAGCAAGGTCCTACCAGCGGCACAACCTTAATTCCCTTGCGATGGGCCATTGCCACAATCACATTTCCCGGGTCGGCGACGCAGGGAAGTCCAGCCTCGCTGATAAGTCCAATGTTTTCGCCATTTTCGGCAGCATCAAGGTAGTTAGAAATGTCGGTGTCGATGGTGTGCTTGTTGAGTTCGTAGAAAGTTGTGGAATCAATATCCACTTCACGGTTAAGCTGTCGCAGATAGCGGCGCACCGTACGCACGTCCTCTACAATGTAGTGCTTTATGGTTGGCACAAGTGCGACAAGTCTCTGTGGCACAACATCGTCGAGCGGTGCCTCGCTTATCTTGTTGGGTATGAGATATAGAATACCTTTTGAGTCCATTGAAGCTATAATAATTACCATGCAAAAATAGGGAAAAAACGTGGCATCCCAACAAAAAATTACATGGTAGCACAAAAAAAGCGGCTCTTGTATGCCGCTCTTTCGTTGTCCCTGGAGGAATCGAACCTCCACAGCCAGAACCAAAATCTGGTGCACTACCATTATGCAAAGGGACAATCATTTCCCATTGAATTTGGGACTGCAAAAATATATATAATTTGATAGCCTGCAAAATTATTTTTGAAAAAATCATTTGTTCCACACTTTGAAAAGTGCGCCCAATGAAATATTTTTGCAGTTTCAAAATCGTAACGGTGATGAAAAACTTTTTGCTCTTAATACTCACCGCCATTTGTATGGCTCTTTCGCTGCCGGCAATGTCGCAGGGCGAAACTAGCAACGTGCAGCTGGCAAGCAAGTACTACCAGAACGGCGAGTACGAGAAGGCTCTTACTTTGTATCAGGACCTTTATGCTAAGACCGAGTACAAGAGCTATCGCGATATGTATTTGTCGTGCTTAACGTTGCTGAAGGATTTTGATGCAGCCGAGAAGTTTTTGAAAAAAGAAGTGAAAAAGAAGAAAAATGATTTCTACCTGCTCATCGACCTCGGCATGGTTTACTATAACCTCAATCGCGCCGCCGATAGCGAGGAGCAGTTCGCCAAGGCAAAGGAGCTGGCTCTCGCCAACGAATCTTCGGTAGCAAACGCAGCAAGCGCATTCCAGATGTACCGCCAATTTCAGCATGCCATCGACCTTTACGAAAGAGCCGAGAAAAAATTCCCGAACAAAAAATACGGACTCGAAATAGGTAACATCTATAGCGTCGAGAAGAACTACGAGCAGATGATGGAGCATTATCTCGATTATCTGAACCCGGAAACTCTTAGTGTTATCGAATCGCGTCTGTCGTATGTGCTTGCCAACGACAGCGAAGACAAGGCCGAACCGATAATCGAGAAGGCTCTCATTGCACAGGCTCAGAAAAAGCCAAACAGCGCACCACTCAATGCCCTTACCATTTGGTTGTACACCCAGACTGGACGAAACGAAATGGCTCTTGCACAGCTGATTGCCTACAATAAGCGTGTGCCGCAGAGCAACGATAAGGAAATCGTCGAGTTTGGAGATGAAATGGCTAAAATGGGCGAGTACGACATCTCTAAGCGTGCATTCGAGTATCTTGTAAAACGAAAAACCCGTTCGACGCTGTATAACGAGGCTTACATAGGTATGCTGAATGTTTCGTACAAGAAAGCGGTGTCGAAATTGAATCCAGACATCAACGAATTGAAGTCTCTCGATTCTACAATCAACTTGGCTCTCAAGGAACTGGCGATAACAAAAGCCTACGACATAATAATAACTTCGGCACAGCTGAAGGCGTTCTACCTCAATAAGTACGACGAAGCGATAGACGTTATAAATGAAGCAATTTCGAGCAATTACTACAAGAACAAAACTCCCGAACTGAAAATGCTTCTGGGCGACATATACATGCTCAACAACAATCCGTGGGATGCTACTTTGCTGTATGCGCAGATCGAAAAGTCGAACGCCAGCGCCGACATTACCAACGAGGCGCGTTTCCGTAAGGCAAAGCTGGCTTATTACACTGGTCAGTTCGAGTGGGCGCAGGCTCAGCTCGACGTGCTGAAGGCTGGCACTTCGAAACTTATTTCGAACGATGCTTTGGAACTCAGCCTTTTTATTACCGAAAACTACGATATGGACACCACCGAAAGCACCATGCAGACTTTTGCACGTGCCGACTTTTATACCTTCTCGAAGCAATACACAAAGGCTTTGAAATGTCTCGATTCCATCGAACAGAAGTATCCGAGCCATTCGCTTATCGACGATGTGCTTTACCGTAAGGCACAGATTTACGAACTTTCGAACGACCTTGCAAAGGCTGCCTCTCTGTACAAGGAAGTGTTTACAAAATACGGTTTCGACGTGCTGGCCGACAATGCACTTTTCCGTTATGCCCAGATATGCGAACGGCAAAATAATGTCGAAGAAGCCGAAAATTCATATTTCAAGATAATCTCCGACTACGCGGGAAGCATTTATACCGTGGAGGCGCGAAAAAGGATGAGGGCGTTGCGCAATGGCACAAGTGATTGAAAAAGATAGGATAATTCTCGGTATCGACCCGGGAAGCAACATCATGGGCTACGGAATAATCCATGAGTTGGGCAAGAAAATCGAACTTGTGGCTTTCGGCATTGTCGATATGCGCAAAATGGACGACCATTTCACCAAACTGAAATACATTTTCGAGCGTACCACTCAGCTTATCGATGGTTTTCATCCCGACGAAATTGCAATAGAAGCGCCATTTCAGGGCAAAAATGTGCAGTCGATGCTGAAGTTGGGTCGCGCGCAGGGTGCCGCTATCGCTGCTGGTCTGCAACGTACAATACCTATATTTGAATATGCACCGCGAAAGGTGAAGTTGGCGATTACTGGCAATGGCGCCGCCTCTAAGGAACAGGTTGCTGCCATGTTGCAGAAACTGCTGAAAATCGAGGAACTTCCCGAAAAACTTGATGCTACCGATGCTATTGCAATCGCCATGTGCCACTACTACCAAAAAGGCAATATTTTGTCAGGCGAAAAACCTTGCAAGAGCTGGAAGGAGTACGCAGCAAAAAAGGGAATAAAAATCTGATTTACTTTGATAAAATGTAGAATTCGGTGCGGCGGTTCTTAGCCCTGCCGGCTTCGGTCTTGTTGTCGGCAATAGGCATGTTTGGGCCATAGCCCTTGTAGCTTATGTTTGCCTTTGGAACACCTTTTGACAAAAGGTAGTCGTAAACTGCCTGCGCACGGCGGTTCGACAGCGTTATGTTTGTCTGCGCACTGCCGATGTTGTCGGTGTGACCGCGGATTTCAACCTTTACGGTCGGATTCGACTTCAGGAATTCGGCAAACTCGTTAAGTACTGCATAGCTCTTCTGGTTTATCTCGTACGATGCCGTAGCGTAATATATGTCGTTGATTTGCACCGACTTCCCTGCCTCTATCGGTTTAACTTCGAAGTTGACCTCAATCGGCTTTTCAAAGGTTTCCTCGGTTGGTTCAATAAGTGTGGACGAAAAACTATAGTCTTCCTTCTTCACAACCATCAGGAAATCGTCGTTTTCGTTTTTGGCGGTTACGGCAACTGCGTAATGACCTGTTTCGGCATCTACTACGCCTTCCGACACTTCTTCGGTACGGGTGTTTTTCACTTCGAGCTTGGCATCGCTGAGCGCGTAACCGTTGTCATCCACGAGCTGGCCTTTCACGAGGAATACCTTTTCGGGACGGGCTTCCTTGTAAAGGTCGATGGCGTAGATGTCCCAGCCGCCCTTGCCGTTAAGCTTGTTTGATGCGAAATATGCCTTGGTTCCCTGAGTGTTGACGACAAAACCCAGGTCGTTGTTCTTGGTGTTTATCGGGTAACCGATGTTGACGGGCTTTGTCCAGTCACCGTCCCTGAACTTAGAGAAGAAAATGTCGTATCCGCCAATTCCGAGGTGACCGTCGGACGAGAAATACAATGTCTGGCTGTCGGAATGTATGAACGGCGACTTCTCGTTGCCTGGGGTGTTGATTTTGGAACCGAGGTTTTTCGCCTTACTCCAGTTGCCCTTTTCGTCCTTGGTCGAATAGTAGATGTCTGAAGTTGGATTGTCGGGGTCGAAGCCGACGTTGCTTTCGCGTATGCTGGCGAAGTAGAGGGTTTTGCCGTCGGCCGAAATCGAAGGCTGACTTTCCCATGTCTTAACGCCGTTGATGTTAGGTCCGAGCGACTTCAGTTCCGACCAGCCGTCGCCCACGCGGGTCGACATATAGATGTCGCAGTTGTCGTAGTCTCGGCTGATGAATTCGCATATAGTGATAAACATCGTCTTGTTGTCGATGGATATTGATGCCGCGCCTTGGTTCTTGCCAGAATTGAACGGGTAGGGCAGCGGTTCTCCTGGCGAGAATACAAGTCCGTTGTCGTCAGATGCTTTCGAGACGGTGAATTCCTCCACAAACCTGTCGCCGTATATCGAGTTTACTTCTTTTTTCATGTAGGCCTTTGTAAATAGGGCCAGAGAGCCGTCGGGCGAGATGAGTGGCAGATAGTCGTCGTATGCGCTCGAAACACCTTCGACAACCACTGGTTCGAACGGTACCGGATTCTCGATGAGGTTCAGGTACTGTTCTATATAATGATAGGTGCTTTCGGCGTCGGTGTAGTACTTTGTGCCCTTCTTGCCGTTGTCGATGTAGGTTTTCAGGTAGGTTTTTGCAACGTCGAGCTTGTCGTGGCTGAAGAAAATCTTTCCAAGTGTGTAGCAAACCTCGTAGTCCTGGTACGAAGGGCAGATTTTTGCCACGCTTTCGAGGCATTTCACATAGCGCGAGTAGTAGTTGTTCTGGTTTTTGGGGTCTTTTGCGCTCTTGTACTTAGAGTAGTTGATTTCGGCGCTTGCAACCCATGCCTCGGTAAACTCGGGCTCCTCGTCAAGAATCTTTGCGAAGATGACTTCGGCGTCGTTCATCTTGCCGTCGTTGAGCAGTTGCACGCCCTTCTGGAAACTCTTTATCAGTTTCTTGTCGTCGATGTCGTTGCAGAAGTCGTCGTCAAACTGGGCGTAGCCGCGGAAAAATCCTACAGTCAAGATTATCAGCAATATGAAAAGTCGCCTTGCCATTTAAAGAGCAAATAAATAGCAAAGATAATAAAAATATGCAGAATGGGCGCAAACTTTCGGAAGAATTTTTCGGGAACGGATGGGCGAACAGGCTTGCAGGCTAACAGGCTGTCTGGATGTTTTTCTGTTTGCCTGCTAGTTTCTTTATCTCTATATCTTATCTCTATAAAAAATATATGCTAAGTATAATATCAGATTTATAATTTGGTTACCATTCTTTCCCTTAATATCTTTGCAAAAGTTTACTTTAAATTTTTATCTATGAGAAAAATAGCATTACTAGGATTTATCCTTGCCAGCACTATCTGTATGGCACAAACAACCAACTACATTCACTAAAAACACAATCAAAATCATTAACATTAAAACTAATAAAATTATGAAAAGACATATTGCATTTATAGTAGCATTGCTAATTATTTCCGCATTAATATTCCAGTCGTGTCAGATTCATTGCTCAGCTTTCCCCGAATGGCTCTGTAAATATGCCCCATACGAAGAAGGTAGCACCGTTACTTTCAAGAACGAAAATGATTCTGTAATAAAACTAAAAGTTACAAATTTTTACAAATCTGAAGCTAATAGTTTTAGTAGAAATTGTAAATGTGGCTGTGTGGGTGATTTGTCTGTAAGTTTAAAAAATGAGCAACTGGCATTAAATATATATTTTTATCTTAATGAAAATCGGGGAAACCAAGGTATTGGGACAATTGGCAATATATTTGTTTCCATAAAAAGCGTGGACAAAAACCTTGCTGGCCTATCATATAAAGACGATTTCCCAGGTATAAACCCGTATGATTATGGACACGAACAAAAACTTGGCGATACAATTGTTTTGCAAAATACAAAGGACGACGATTTCTCTGATATGGTTATCGTAAAAGGCAAAGGTCTTACCGAATTTTACGACAAGGAGAACAACTGCACTTGGAGACTGGTGGAATAATTTGCGATGGGCTTGAAGGCTAACAGGCTCACAGTCTAAAAGTCTTACAGTCTGGCGGTCTGTTCGACTGGTCTTCCGTCAGACATACGGGCTGGTCTTCTGTTCGCCTTTTAGCCCGACAAATAAACTCTCAAACACCATATAACACATATAAAATTCATTCGATGCAAAGCATTGCACCGCTACAAATCTTTGAATATTAAACGTTGAACTTGAAACGGCGCCAGCCATTCAAACTTAGAAACTTTTTTTTCGCTATTTGTTTGAATTACAAAAAAATGTTGTACTTTTGCGGCTCGAAATTTTTTATAAATAATGTCTAACCAAATTAATTGTTTTTAATTAAATGACAACAAAGAACATTCAGCCCATCGAGGATTTCAATTGGGATGCCCTGGGCAAAAAAGAAAACAGCTTCGACGGTGTAAGCCGCGAAGAATTAGAAAAGAAATACGGTGAAACCTTCAGCCAGATTCAGGAAGGTACCGTAGTTGACGGAACTATCGTTGCTATTAACAAGAGAGAAGTTGTAGTTAACATCGGCTACAAGTCGGAAGGTGTTATCAACGCAGCAGAATTCCGTTACGAAACCGACATCAAGGTTGGTGACAAGGTAGAAGTTTTCGTGGAAAGCATGGAAACAGCAAACGGTCAGTTGCTCCTCTCACACAAGAAGGCTCAGTCGCTCAAGTCGTGGGATAGAGTTAACGAGGCTTGCAACAACGACGAAATCGTTAAGGGTTACATCAAGTGCCGTACTAAGGGCGGTATGATCGTTGATGTATTCGGTATCGAAGCATTCTTGCCAGGTTCTCAGATTGATGTTAAGCCAATTCGCGACTACGACGTATTCGTTGGCAAGACAATGGAACTCAAGGTTGTTAAGATCAACGATGAATTCAAGAATGTAGTTGTTTCTCACAAGGCTCTCATCGAGGCAGAACTCGAAGAACAGAAGAAGCAGATTATCTCTAAGCTCGAAAAGGGTCAGGTACTCGAAGGTACTGTTAAGAATATCACCAGCTACGGTGTATTTATTGACTTGGGCGGTGTTGACGGTCTCATCCACATCACCGACTTGTCATGGGGACGCGTTACTCATCCGGAAGAAATCGTTCAGTTGGATTCGAAGATTCAGGTTGTTATCCTCGACTTCGACGACGACAAGAAGCGCATCGCTCTCGGTCTCAAGCAGCTCACTCCTCATCCATGGGATTCGCTCGATCCGAACCTCAAGGTTGGTGACAAGGTTAAAGGTAAGGTTGTTGTTATCGCCGACTACGGTGCATTCATCGAGATTGCTCCGGGCGTAGAAGGTTTGATTCACGTATCAGAAATGTCGTGGTCGCAGCACCTCCGTTCTGCTCAGGAATTCATGAAGGTTGGCGACGAAGTTGAAGCCGTTATCCTCACCCTCGACCGCGAAGAACGCAAGATGTCTCTCGGTATCAAGCAGCTCCACCCAGATCCATGGGAAGAAATCGAACAGAAGTACCCGGTTGGTTCAAAGCACATGGCTAAGGTTCGCAACTTCACTAACTTCGGCGTTTTCGTTGAACTCGAAGAAGGCGTTGACGGTTTGGTACACATTTCAGACCTTTCATGGACCAAGAAGATTAAGCACCCGTCAGAATTCACTTCAGTTGGTGCTGAACTCGAAGTTGTAGTATTGGAAATCGACAAGGAAAACCGTCGCTTGAGCCTCGGCCACAAGCAGATCGAAGAAAATCCTTGGGACGTATTCGAAACTATCTTCACAGTTGATTCAATCCACGAAGGTACAATCGTTGAAATGAACGATAAGGGTTCTATCATCGCATTGCCTTATGGTGTTGAAGGTTTCGCAACTCCACGTCACCTCATCAAGGAAGACGGAACACCTGCTAAGGTTGACGAAAAGCTTCCGTTCAAGGTTATCGAATTCAACAAGGAAAACAAGAAGATCTTTGTTTCTCACTCGAGAACTTTCGAAGATTTGAACAAGCCCGCTGACGATGAAAAGAAGAAGGAAAGCAAGGCTAAGAAGGCAAAACCAGCCGACAAGATGGAAAAGACCACTATCGGTGACGTTACCGACCTCGCTGCTTTGAAGGAAGAACTTCTCCAGCAGGAAAAGAACCAGAAATAATTAAAAAGGATGCGCAAGCATCCTTTTTTTTGTCTTGCAGGCTAACAGTCTTGCAGTCTAATATAAAAAAGCATTAAGAATGACCTTAATGCTTTTTTCGTGTCTTTGGGCTGTACGACTGTCAGACTGTCAGCCTGCGAGCCCTTTGGGGTTGAAGTTGTTTGAAATTGCTGGCGCGAGCTAAAGGTTGTTTGATGTAGTTTGAGGTTGTTTGAAATGGTTTGATGTTGTTTGAAGTTGTTTCATATTGTTAGTTTTAACTTTCAAACCATCTTAAACTCATAAACTTATAAACCATTTAACTTACTTTTCGTTTCCATCAAGCATAATAAACGCCGCCCAGAATCTCGGATTCTCGAAGCCGGAGGTGGTTTTCAATGTGCGCTGTGCCTTCAGGAAGGCTTCTCGCTTCGACATTCCTGCCATCAGATTTGAGTAGAACTCGGTCATCATCAACTGTGTTGCATTGTCGTCAACAGACCAGAGGCTCATTATAATGGTATGTACGCCAGCCTTCTTGAAGCCGCGCTGAAGTCCGAAAACACCTTCATCGGTAATTTCTCCAAGTCCGGTCTGGCAGGCCGAAAGAACCACCATGTCGGCATCACGCAAGTCCATATTGCTTATTTCCTTTGCAGTGAGTACTCCATCTTCTACACCTTCGGGGACTGGTATGTTTGTCCAAATGTTGTTGGCTCCTGCAAGCAAAAGTCCCGACAAGTTGAGCGACTGCTCGGAGTTGAGAATAGTATCGGCAGGTACAAAAAATCCGTGTGTTGCAATATGCAGAAGCGAAACCTTTTTTCCCGACAAATCCTTGAACGATTCTTCGTTGGCTGCCTCGCCAATGTGCATGTCAACATTGATTTTTCCTGCTTTCAGTTTAGCATTAATGGTTTCCACCTCGGTCTTGGTGCCTGGCAGATAGCTCAAACTCGACCTTTCCTCGTCCTTGCTGATGTCGGCAAATGAGTTATAAGAAGCGGCTCTCGTTCCAAAGCGTTCGCTTTCGCGCTTCATGGATGCGGTATCTGAATCGTAGCTTATGCCACCATAAAGTACAGCCTCGTCGAATGGCCGTGGCGAATAGTCCATGGCAAGGAAGCGAGTAGAAGATACGCGGTAAATTTCGTAGATGTCCGAAATTGACTTTGTGGAATTAACCATTGCATACTCTATTGCTACCTGATGCAGTAAGCCTGTCGGAGCGAAATATACACGGGCGTTTGGCGTGAAATACTTTTCCAAAGGTTTCCATATTGCATTGTAAAGTCCGGTTGATGTATATACGCCCATACGTCTGTCGCGCAAAACGGTTGCTCCGCGGTCGTCCGATGGCTTTTCTGGCATAACGCCTGTGCGCAAAAGCCTTTGCAAGTCCTTTTCGGTGCATAGCTGAACAAACATCGGCGATTTCATGAACTTATTGACCACAAGTGCTGCGTAACGGGTTTCGGTTGAATCAACTTCGTATCTTGTAAATTCAACTGCAACATCACCCTTACTCATTGCCGACTGCACATCCTTCCATGTAAGCCCGATTGAAGCGTTGAAGCCTCCATATTTTTCAACTTTGGCAACAAGGTCTCGCTCAGCGGTGTTTATTTCCTCTTTCAGTTTGCGGCAGTCGATGTATCTGTCCTCAATCGGCATTTCGTAAGCTTTACCCAGCTTGTCCTTCATGGAAATAAGTTCTGCATAATCGGAAATAAGTGCAGAATCGCCACTTTCGTAAACAGAACGCGTAAACTCAATATCGGAAGTCAGCAGCAAGCCCTTGGTAATCAACTCAGCATTGTAGGCTCCGCTCGAAATCACACTGTTGTTCGACAATTTGCTTCCGCAACGAAGTATGTGCTGGCTCATGTCCTTGTTTTTCTCCCAGTACATTTCGCGTTCGGCAGATGTAAGGAACGAAAAGTCGTTTGCAAGATGCTTCCTGTTTATTTCCATTGCTTCGGAGAAACTTTCTGCAGCCTTGTTGTAATCGCCCATCGCAAAATATACATCACCTATACCGTTGAGAGTTTCGGCATAAGTAGGATGCTTGTCGTCGTAGATGTTACGTAAAATTGCCAGTGCATCGTTGTAGTTCTTCAGAGCCTTGTCGTATTCTCCCTTCGACTTGCAAGCTGATGCTATATCGCAAAGCGTTGTAGCATAATACGAACTATTTTCTCCGTATATTTCCTGATTTATCGCAAGGCATTTCTCGAAAAGCGACATTGCTTCGTCGTACATCCCTAGCATAGTATATGAAGTGCCTTTGTTTTCGTATAGCATAGCATATTCCGTCTGGTTGTCGCTCTGTATTCTGTCCAACATTGCGAGAGCATCATCGTAATAGTCGATGGCAACCCTGTATTTCCCAGTCTTCTTGCAGAAATTTCCAAGATTGTTGAGAGTCTGTACCTCGGCAAAAGTATCTGCACCTTTGTAAACCCTTATCGACTCCTGTGCCAAAATGTAGCATTTATATGCACGGTCGTAATTTCCTACAGCTACATACGCATTGCCAAGCAAATTGCATATTTCAGCACAAATATCGCTGTCAACATATGTATATTCAAAGCGCTTGAATTCGGGTTCAAGGCATCCGATAACCGAAACATATTCTCCCATTTCGGCATAAGTGGATGCCATTGCATATTTCGTGGCAAAATAGTTATCGCGGCTTCTATAATCTACTGTGCTTATCTCGTTTTCATCGAAATGCGACATCAAATAGTCGTAATATACAAATGCCTTGTCGTAGTCGTGAAGCGTTGTATTTATATAGGCGGCATAAAGCATCATAGTATAATCAATTTCATAATACTCGTCTCTGGATTCCAAACGCTTATAATAATCCAGAATAAGGTCAAAATTCTTCAATGCTTCACGGTTTTCTTCCTTTCCGGCTAACGCAAGAGCCTTGTAAAGCAAGTAATAATAATGTATTTCTGCGTATCCATTGCCCGAAATGCTATTGCTTTGTGGCAGGAACCTATCAAGTTCCGACATGTAATCCAAAGTGGAATCGTATTTTTCGGCTATATATTCGATATAGCCCATGTGAAGCAACGAATACTCGTAAAATATACTGTCGTTACTTGTATTGAAGCCTTCACGTGCAAACAGATCCTTTATCTTTACAAAAGTTTCAATAGCCTGCGGTCTGCAGTCGTTGACATTATTGGATCTTATGCTAGTGTTAAGCATATATAGGTGTTGGTACAATCTTTCCAGTTCGCTCTGCTCCTCCATGCCATAAATGTCAGTGTCGTAATTATCATCGCCAGCCCAGAAGTCGCCTTCATCGTTTTCTTCTTTCTTAAATTTCTTCGACAACTTTTCGTACTGCTTGGCGTATTTCTTGGCATCATCGTAGTTGTGGTTCCAACGACTAATATCTGCAAGCTTGTGGATTGTTTCGCAATAAGTATATGTTTTTTTCATTCCCGCATTGTCCATCATCGAAATGGCCTTCTTGTAGCAAAGCAGAGATGAATCGTAGTTGAAAAGTTTGTAATATAATTCTGCCTTTCGTATGGTGATTTGTATTTTTAAAGTTTCCAGTTCTTCCTTCTCTATATAGTCGGGATGCTGTTCAAGATACGATTCTATTTCTTCGAAAATTTTGAGAGAGAACTCGTTATTGTAGCTTTTTTCTCCATAATCCAGCAGCTCACCAAAGATTTTCATGCAACGATTATTGATGAAGATATTGGTTGGCAATGTTTTATACACACCATACGCATCTATGTAATATTCAGCGGATTCGTCTTTCACTAAGGCAAGTTCGTAAAGTGTATTAGCATAGTTTCGGGTATTAGTCAGCGACAAGGCTTCGAACATTTCCTTTGCTTCCAACAGCATTTGCGTACCCTTGAAACCCTTGGCAGCATCGCAAATGTATTTTCCAACATTGTATAGCGAATAAGCATAATATATGCTGTCTGTGTGGGTGGCATTTCCCTTTGCAAAATAATCCTCGAAGGCAATCATTATCGGACGAGTGTTGTTTATACGCTCGCTTGGATTTGTAGAGCTGCGTTTCATAATGGCACATACGGCATCGTAGCGCAACGAATCGCAATGTGTTCCCTTTATAGGACGGAAAGAACTATTGTACAACAATTCAACCTCGTCGTCGTCAACTGCTACCGTCAGGAAGTCGGAGATTGACATATAGGAGGTTGGAATGTAATAGTCTTCGTCAATTGGCATTTCGTTAGCAAGAGCATCCTCGTACATTTTTCGGTATTTTTCTTCCGACTTGCTGTCGCCAAGGTTCTTGTATGTTTCGGCAATTTTCAGCAGAAACTCAGCATCGCCTCCATTGGGGTTGTCGTTGTTTTCGTAGGCTTGCATATAGTATTCAAGAGCCTTGTTATAGTTTCTTATTTTGAAGTAATTGTTTCCAGTTCGAATCAGCGCATAAATGTACCAGTCGTTTTCGGCGTTGCGACATATTTCCACCATCTGTTCGTTGTAGCGGATAGCCTTTTCGCAGTCGCGCATTTCGTCACCGCAATAATAAGTGTCAAGCGCATCCATTATGTTCGTACAACTTGATAAATTATATTCGTTGAATGGAAGTTTCGTGAAAATTTCGAATGATGCTTCGGCATATTTTATTGCAGTTTCCCTGTCGTTGCGCCCATTGTTATAAAATATAGCTAATTCATACAATATGTTGGCGTGAATATCGGAGATTGCATCTTTGGAAGAGGCATATAGTTCGTCTGCCTGCTTCATGTAGCGGATAGCGCGAGCTGCCATAAGTGCCGTGGTTTCATCGTCATCACTGCTTTGTGATGCATCCCAGCAGCGGATTGCTATATGATATAACGACTTGGCATAAAGTAGGCTGTCATCGGAGTTTTTCATTCCGTCTTTTTCGAACGAGTCTTGCAGTTCCTCGAACAACGGCATAGCTTCTTCAACATCGTACCGAACCTCTAGAAGCATATTGTAAAGTGAATCTCGGCGGTTTGCAGGATTCTCTATCGGCAGATAGGCTGTCATCGTATATGTTGCTATTGGATACTCCTTTTCCGAAGCAATAAGATCTTTGTATTGTTCAAGGCTGAAATAATGATCAGAATCTTTGCCGTTTGCTTTTTCTTCGGCCTTTAAGGCTTCGTTTATAGCTTCTTCGGCTTTGTCGTATTCATTTAGGTTCATGTAGGCCAGGGCAACTTCCTCCATGGCAGAAGAAAGTTCGTAGTACTGCTTTTTGAGATATTTCTTTGTGAAATCGGCATTCAGCAAAGCATAGCGCAGGTGTTTTTCATAGTCAACCAAATCGTATGAATAGTACGCTTTCAGCACATCAAGCATTTCGAAGCACCGCCATACATCGTTATTGTCAAGTTTGTCGGCTTTTGCATACACTGTCATTGCCGTATCGTAGTATGGAATGCACTCCTTAAAATAAAAGTTCAGTTTTCTGTAATATCCCACATGAAACATCATGCGGGCGTATGGCAGTTCGCCAATTTCTGTTGCCGACATGGCTTTCGAAGTAAATTCATTGTAAGCCGAAAAATACATTTCGTTGGCTTCGCCAAGGCATTCAGCATATATGTCGGCATCGCTTGAAAGGCAAGCCTTTGCAAGTGCATCGGCTTTCTGCAACTTAGTTTCTACCTGCGAGAACGAGTGCAGGCAAATAGGTATTATCGCTAAAATTAAGGCAAGTCTCTTCATATAACAATTTTTTGCAAATTTATGATTCTCTTAGAAATAAACAGCATAAATGGAAACAAATTGTAAAAAGATTGTTTGCTTGGGTTTGATAACAAAAAAAGCGAACCGAAGTTCGCTTTTTCGTGCCCAGGACAGGACTTGAACCTGCACGCCCTTTGTGAGCACCAGCCCCTCAAGCTGGCGTGTCTACCAATTTCACCACCTGGGCAAACACGGGCGCAAAGGTAATGCCTTTTTTTATTTCGGCAAAGGATTATTTGAAATATTTTTTTGTGACTAAGTTCATGGGCTAACAGGCTGACTGCCTTGCAGGTTTGCCCCCCATCTTTAAGGCCATTAAGGCCTTTAAAGACCTTAAGGCATGTGGGGGGCAACTGCATTTTTAGCCTGCTTGCCTTTTTAGCCCGAAAATCGGGAATCTAAAATCGTAATTCGTAATTCGTAAATTATATAGTACTTTTGCACAAAACAAATTGCTATGGACAGGTCGGTTTTGTCGTCGATGTTTGAGAATTTCAGTCGCGAAGAAGCGGAAAAGTGTACAGAGAAGATGCTTTCCGATTTCCAGCGCATGCATTTCGAGAGGTATTATGCCAATCCGTTTCCGCTGCGCAAGTCGGCGGTCATGATATTGCTTTTCATCCGCGACGGCAGGTTGAAAACCATAATGATTGAGCGTACCGACATGGGTGTGCATGCCGGGCAGATTTCGTTTCCTGGAGGAAAATCCGAGCCATCGGATATCGACATTATCGATACTGCAATCCGCGAAACTAAGGAAGAAATTGGCATAAATGTCAATCGAGCCGATGTTGTTGGCGAACTGCCTCCTGTGAAAGTTCCAGTGAGCAGTTTCGAGATTTTTCCTGTAGTGGCCTTTGTTGATGGAATTGGCGATTTCAAAACGTCGGAAAGCGAAGTAAAGAAAGTGCTTGAAGTTGATATTGAGGATATGCGTAAGTCGCTAGGTACTAGACCAGTGATGGTTGCTGGCAAGCAGTACGAGGTACCGAGTTTCCTTTGTGGAAATTCGGTGGTTTGGGGCGCAACGGCGATGATTGTTGCGGAGATGATGAAAGTTATCGGGGATTGATTAGAACTCCTATTCCTTCAAATACTTCGCTGTCACCGATTCCTTGCTGTTCAAAATTTCGGTAGGTTTTCCTGCAAATAGCAGTCGTCCGCCAGCTTCTCCGCCTTCGGGACCGACTTCGATGAGGTAGTCGGCTTGTTTCATCACATCCATGCTGTGTTCGATAAGGATGAGCGTGTTGCCGGCATCGGTCATGTCGTTGAAAAGGTTGAGCAGCTTGTGGATGTCATCAAGGTGCAGACCGTCGGTGGGTTCGTCGAGGATGAAGATTTCACCTTTGCGGTGAAGCTGGTCGGCAAGCTTTATGCGTTGCAGTTCGCCACCCGAGAGGGTTGTCATCGACTGGTCGAGATGCAGGTAGCCAAGTCCCACCTTGTCCAAGGCAATAAGTTTTGGCAAAAATGGCTGGTCGGCAAAGAATTCGATGGCTTCTTCGACGCTCATTCCCATCACTTCGGCGATGTTCTTGCCCTTGTAGCGGTGCGATAGGGCTTCGTCGTTGTATCTTGTGCCGTGGCAGACCTCGCATACGGTCTCAATCGATTCCATAAAGGCCATGTCGGAGACAATTACGCCCTTGCCGCCACAAGCGGGACAAGCGCCCTTCGAGTTGAACGAAAACAACTGCATGTTGCTGTGGCTTGCCTGTGCAAAAAGTTTGCGTATAGGGTCGGAAATCTCAAGGTAGGTGGCTGGTGTGGAACGCAGGTTTATGCCTATGTTCTTCTGCCCAATGAATATCGTTTCGAGTTTGCACTGGCTTTGGAACTCTTCCATCAGCGACGATTTTCCCGAACCTGCAACGCCGGCAATCACCGTCATTACGCCTGTTGGAATGTCAACAGAAACGCTTTTCAGGTTGTGCAGGGTGGCGTTTTCGATGCGGATGAAGCCTGTAGGCTTTCGTATCTCGGTCTTGAACTGGCTTTTGCTGCGAAGCATTTTGCCTGAAATGGTGTCGGAGTTGAGGAGCCCTTCGTAGGTGCCTTCGAACATTATTTCGCCGCCGTGAGCACCGGCTTTCGGTCCCATATCAACAATATGGTCGGCCATTGCGATTATTTCGCGGTGATGTTCGACGATGAGGATGGTGTTGCCGTGGTCGCGGAGGTTGCGAAGCGAATCCTTCAGTTTGCTGATGTCCTGAGGATGCAAGCCGACGCTTGGCTCGTCGAGCACATACGCCATGTCGGTAAGCGGCGAGTTGATGTACTTTGCAATCTTGATGCGCTGAGCTTCTCCGCCAGAGAGTGTTCCAGTGCCACGGCTCAACGATAGGTAGCCCAGACCAATCTGCATAAGTGCCTGCAGACGCTTGGCAAGTTCGCGCTTGATGTCAACTGCCAGCGGGTCGTCGATGGCGGCAACGAATTCCACAAGGTCTGAAATCGGCATATCGCCGACTTCGGCTATGTTCTTGCCGTTTATGCGGCACGAGCGAATTTTCTCGTTCAGTCGCGTGCCCTTGCAGTCGGGACAAGTTCCCATCGTAAGCATCGGGTTTATTGCGGCGGCGTGAAGCAGACCTTCTTCCGAATTTATGATGCTACGGTACATTCGCGGAACAAGACCTTCGTATTTGGCTGTCTTTGGCCAGTTGGACGGCGGATTTTTCAGCTTAATCTGCGGTGAATACAGGAAAAGGTCAAGTTCTTCGGGTGTGTAGTCCTTTATTTTCTTGTCGAGGTCGAAAAGTCCGCTGTGCGCATAACGAATCCATCGCCATCCGCCTTTGCCGAAAGCGATGTAATGTATTGTGTCCTCGTCGTTTAGCGACTTGTCGAAGTCAACGAGCTTATGAATGTCAAGTTCGCGGATTTCGCCCAGACCGGCACAGCGCGGACAACTTCCTGCAGGGTGGTTGAACGAAAACGAGTCGGAATATCCGACAAAAGGCTTGCCAACGCGCGAAAACAGAAGTCGGAGCAAGGGTTGTATGTCTGTGTAGGTGCCGACGGTGGAACGGCTGTTCGATGCAGGCTTTTTCTGGTCGATGACTATCGTCACGGGCATATTTTCTATCTTCCCGACTTTGGGACGACCATATTTTGGCAAGTATTGCTGTACGAAACTTGGAAAAGTCTCGTTGAGTTCGCGACGGCTTTCGGCGGCTATGGTGTCGAGGCAAAGCGACGACTTTCCCGATCCCGAAACGCCTGTGAATACTGTTATCTGATGCTTTGGAATCTCGAGCGATACATCCTTGAGGTTGTTCTCCCGAGCTCCACGAATTATGATTTTGTCATGTGTCATTGTGTTGCAAAAAAATAACCCACAAAGGTAGCAAATACTTTTCAGTTATCAAAAACATGATAATGAAAGCAGCCACCACAATCACTGTGGGTCAAACAAAAAGGTGGAACGTGAACGTAATCGGTGTTCTCTTGTAAGACAATTAAGGACAAGACATTGTTGCACTAGATGGTGTTTTATTAAGGACAATTGTCGCAGGAACCACCCTCACTGGGATTCAAACAAAAACAACAAAGCCTGACAAGAACAACAAAATTCTTGTTGGCTTTGTTTGTATTTGTTGACTTTGTTTGATTTAGTTAAGACAATTAAGGACAAGACATTGTTGCACTAGACAGTGTTTTGTTAAGGACAATTTGCAGTAGGCACTTGTTTTGTCTTTTTTCTTTTTCTAAAAAACAGTTGTATTTTTGCGATTATTTGTTTAAATTCGCAACCAAAACAACCAATTACATTGCAAACCATAAATCATACAATTATGAAAAAGATTCTACTATTGCTTGTGGCTCTGTTTGCCACTTCCACCGTTTGGGCTGCGGACTTCATCACCGACGTGATGGTGATTGGTGGCTCGAAAAGCGAGGTGAACAGCCTTAAGACCA
>CADARW010000002.1 GCA_902790405.1 uncultured Bacteroidia bacterium | reverse complement strand
GTGGATGCCAAGATTATCGGTCACTGCGAAAAATACGAAGGTAAGAAGCTGACAATCAAGTCGGACAAGGGAGAATTTACTTATTAATTTACGATTGAATAGGATTTAGGAATTTTGAATAATCAAATCATTGAACATTGAACTTTTGAACCATTAAGTACGGTCGCGGCGCGCCACGACTCAACAAGAAACTTTTGAACTTTGAATTTTTGAACATTGAACTTTAGCTTATGGCAAACAACTTAATATTAGAAAAACTACAAGGCGTAAAAGCAAGATTCATCGAAGTAGGCAAAATGCTTACCGACCAGTCGATAATGTCCGACATGGACAAATATGTAAAACTGAACAAGGAATACAAGGACCTTGAGCCTATTATCGAGGCTTACGACGAATACACCAACATAATTTCCAACATTGACAACGCCAAGTCGATACTCTCGACCGAAAAGGACGAGGAAATGCGCGAGATGGCAAAGATGGAAATCGATGAACTCAGCGCCAAAATTGACCCGATGGAGGAAAAGATAAAGCTTTTGCTTATACCAAAAGATCCAGAGGACGAAAAGAACGCCATCGTGGAAATCCGTGGCGGCGCAGGTGGCGACGAAGCCAGCTTGTTTGCAGGCGAACTTATGCGCATGTACATGAAGTACTGCGAAACCAAGGGTTGGAAAACCGAAATTACCCGCGCTACCGAAGGTACTGTCGGCGGTTACAAAGAAGTTGTTTTCACCGTTACCGGACACGGAGTCTATGGTATTTTGAAGTACGAATCGGGCGTTCACCGCGTACAGCGCGTTCCGCAGACCGAAACCCAGGGCCGTGTACACACATCGGCAGCATCGGTGGCAGTACTGCCCGAAGCCGACGAAGTTGACATCAAAATAAACCCAGCCGACATCAAGCGCGACGAGTTCTGCTCGTCGGGACCTGGCGGTCAGTCGGTTAACACAACTTACTCGGCAATTCGTCTTACCCACATCCCGACAGGAATCGTAGTTACCTGCCAGGACGAAAAGTCGAAACTTAAGAACATCGAGTCGGCAATGAAGGAACTTCGTACCCGATTGTACAACCTCGAATACCAGAAGTACCTCGACGAAATCTCGAAGAAGCGTAAGACTATGGTTTCCACAGGCGACCGTTCGGCAAAAATCCGTACCTACAACTTCCCGCAGGGCCGTGTTACCGACCATCGCATCAACTACACGATGTACAATCTGCAGAACTTCATGCTCGGTGACATTCAGGAACTCATCGACCAGCTGATTATGGCAGAAAACGCCGAGAGACTGAAGGAAGCTAACAACGAATAATTGTCGTTATATAATATAAAAACAGCATTCGTCATCCTGAACTTGTTTCAAGATCTTGAATGCTGTTTTTTGTATCCTTATGCTTTTATTTTTCTGCCTTTCCACTTTGGTCTATACACCAACGATGCAAGAACCACCGAGACAATGTATAGCGGATGGACAATAGTTAGCGGTATGGTTGCCCACCACAATCTGCCGCAACGATAGAAGTGCAGTACATATACTATAAAATACATATCTACGGCATTTTTCATAAAGAACAGGCAGGCAAACACTAGGAAATACAAAGGCTGTATGCATCCCATGACAAACGCAACCAACAAGGCAACAGCCATGAGAAAAACTATTGCCGACACAAATATTGCAAACAGGTTCTTGTAACCACCAGCTTTCGACGCCCACCTTACCCTCTGAGCAAAAAACTCGGCAAGGTTTTCGGGAGCCTTGGTTTCGACAATACAATCGACCGACTGAGCGAACCCCACCTTATATTTTTTGTCGGCATAATGCAATAGAAACACATCGTCACCCGAAGAATACTTTTTGTTGAGGTCAGCTTCGGCGTAAACTTTGCGTTCCACAGCAAAGTTGGCTCCATTGCACATAAACGGCCGTCCCATAAAAAAGCCTGCTGCACCAGTGCCCGTAAGCGAAAGAAATTCAAGTTGTACAATGCCGCTAAAAAATCCCTTTGAATCCGAATAGCGCACGGGGCCGCACATCATAGCACAATTCTCGAAACGCATTCTCGACACAAGCGTTTCGATGCAGTTGTTTCCGAGAATGCAGTCGGCATCGGTGAAATACAAAATATCGCCATGAGACTTTTCGTAACCAAACCTCAGGGCTGCCTTTTTGCCCGAAACCTCATCGGGTGAATCTATGACCTTAATTCGTGAATCATTATACGATTTTGCAACAGACAATGAATCATCGTCACTATGGTCATTTACAAAAACAAACTCACATTTTTTGTATGTCTGAGCTAAAAGACTGTCGATAAGCGCATTGAGATTTGCCGACTCGTTGCGAAATGCCACAATAACACTCACCAATGGAGCATCTTCAACAGGAATGCATGGCACTGGCTTGTCGTCGTCGCGCCAATTATAGCAAAACGCCAAAATCAGCAGCGAATATAATATGGTTACTATGGCAAGAGCGATAATCATGTCCTATAAAAAAATAAGGGCTTATTTGCCCTTATTTTATTTGGTATTAAGTTATTTCTATTCTGGGTTGAACATTGCGAACTTACCCTTCTTGGCATTACGGGTGAACATGTAGTGTGTCCCGTTGTATTCCTGGAAAAGTTCGGGAATGATCTTGCTCTTCTTGTTGCTCTTTGGGAACAAAGCCTGTCCCGAAACAGCACCATCTGAGAAAATAGACACTGCCATTGCAAAACCGTTGCGGTCGGGCGAAGTTGCTTCTTTGTACTTGTCGCCGTTGAGGTTAGCCTTGGATTCGCCAGCTTCAAGGTTTGTCAGGTTCTTTGGATTGTCGTTGTAGAACAAGAATACCTTTTCGCCGATTGCGTAAGTTGCAACTGACGAATACTTTCCGTAGTCGTTCCAGCTGTACTGGCTCTTTGGAATTCTAACCATCCATTCCATATTGTTAAGAGGACTGGTGTATGCAACAAGCACATCGTTGAAACGGTAGTATTCGTTGTAGATTGTCTCTCTAGTCTGCGGATCGAAAATAGAGTCCTTCCAGTAGTTCTTGTGTTCTGCAACAACAACCGAACCTCCATCAGTTAGATAAAGTACATCGAGAAGCTGATAGTCGTACTTCTGGTCCATAATCTTGCTGAGACGTTCTGCATTGAAAGCAGGGATTTCGGTCTTTTGGAAAGTGTAGATACCCTTCTTCGAATCTCTTGCGTTGATAGGCTTCTTTTCCTTTACATCATACTTCTGGTGGAATATTGCCTGGTATGTTGTCTTGCCCTTAGGAACGAGGAAACCGTATACATCGATGTTGTCGTTGTCGTCGATGCCGAAGATAGCGTCAACAAGAACGAGCTTTTTGTCCTTAACGTCGAAGGTGGTAACGTCGTCCATTGTCGGATTGAAAACGAGCATTTTGTAGTCGTAGGTTATGATTTTCATCTTCTGCAACTGTGCTTCCGATGGGCTGATGCGAACGAGCATGTATACGCTGCCCGTATTTGTAATCTTCATGCTTTCTACAGCAAATGCTTGACCTACAAGCGGAAGCTTAACCTGCTTGTTGTACACTTCTCTCAAGTTGGAGTTGTACATCTTGAAATAGAACGGCTCCTCGTTGTATGTCTGGAAAGGACGGTTGTACCATACGAACATGTTCTGTCCGTTTGGAGTGAGGCATACGTTGAAGTCGGCAGACATGTTCTGGTTGGTAAGCTTACCAATTACCCTTGGTTCGCCCATTACCTGTCCGCTACGTCCAAGTTCCTGTATATACAACAGTTTTTCCTTCTTCAGGAAATCTTCGACCTGCGTAAACAGAACTACCTGTCCGTCAACGTAGAAAGCTTCTACATATTCGGTCTGGTTTCCATCTACAACCGGAAGAATTATCTGTCCCGAAGTTTCCCTTACGAGCGATGCTGCGTTGAAGTATTCGAGCCACAGCTTGTCCTCGGCGTCCATCCTAATTGCGAAGAATCCGTCGGAGTCGCCACCAATCATTCTTACGTAGTCGTTGCCTTCTTCGAGCACGATGTCCTTGTCGTATCCGAAATTAGCCACTGCCTTCTGCTGTGCATTAACTGCAACGCACATGCAAAGCGTTAGAACAAACAAAAATATTTTCTTCATCTCAAAAAGTTATTTACGTAAATAATTTGCGAAGATATATGTTTTTTTGGAAAGCGAAAATTATTTTTTCTTGTTGGCAAGTTGCCCGCAAGCGGCATCAATGTCCATACCCTTTGATTTTCTGATAGTTACAACGATATTACAAGCTTCAATATGCCTAATAAAATTTTCTAACGTGGCGCTGTTAGTTCGCTTGAAAGTGTCATTTGGGTGCGGATTGTACTCGATGATATTAATCTTGCAAGGCGAAAGTTTTGTAAATTCGGTAAGCGCACGTGCATCGTCAAGGCTGTCGTTCACACCACCGAGCATCAGGTATTCGTAGGTGATGCGCGTCCCGGTTTTTGCGTGAAAATATTTTATTGCATCGGATAGCTCAGCAAGGTTGTACTTGCGGTTTATGGGCATTATCTGGTTGCGCTTGGCATCTATTGCCGAATGCAGCGAAATCGAAAGGTTGAAGCGTATACCGTCGTCGGCAAGGCGCTTGATTTGCGGAGCAATTCCGCAAGTCGACATGGTTATGCGCTGCGGCGACATTCCCATGGCATCATCGGAGCAGATTTTTCCTATAGCGGCAAGCGTATTTTCGTAATTCATAAGCGGCTCTCCCATGCCCATTATCACAATGTTCGACAGCGGAGTGCCAAAAATTTCGACCGACATGGCATTGAGCAGAAACACCTGGTGGTATATTTCGCCCGACGTAAGGTTCCGTTTGAATCCGAGTTGACCCGTAGCACAAAAGGCGCAGCCCATCTGGCATCCTATTTGCGTTGAAATGCATGAAGTGACACGGTCAGCACTGGGAATTAGCACGCCCTCGAACTTGCATCCGTCGCAGGTTTCGAAAAGGAATTTGCGCGTGCCGTCGACCGAAGCGACCGAATAAACGCACTTTACATTTGCAAACAGGAAATTTTCGGACAGTTTGTCGCGCAAAGGCTTCGAAATGTTGCTCATTTCATCGAAACTTGCCGCACCTTTCTTCCAAATCCATTCGTAAATTTGTGAAGCACGGAATTTTTTCTCGCCGATGCCGACAAGAAAATCTTCTATTTCGGTGCGTGAAAGTTCGCGTATGTCTTTTTTCTCCAAAACCATATCAAAGTAAAAACGCAAAGATACTACAATCGCATGATTCTCGTTCATAGAAAACGAGAAACTTCAAAAATGAATTGCTTCTTAAACTAATAATCAAAAAAAACATTCCTTGTCTCAATAATAAAACATACTTTTGCAAAATAATTTAATTTGCAATGGAAAGAACTTACGCAGGAATTCCAGAAGAATATGCAGGCTACGAAAACGCCAAAGTAGTGGTGTTGCCAGTGCCTTACGACGAAACTTCAACATGGGTAAAAGGTGCCGACCAAGGTCCCGAAGCCTTCCTCGAAGCATCGGAAAACATGGAAATATACGACCTCGAATCGGATACCGAAGTCTATAAGCGCGGCGTGTGGCTCGACGACATCATGGACTGCGACAAGGACCCGGAAAAAATGGCTATGCAGGTGAAAGCCAAAGCCGACAAGTTCTACGAGGACGGCAAGCTTTTCACGATGATTGGAGGCGAACATTCGGTGTCGATCGGCGCAATAATGTCAACCGTAGAGCATTTCGACAACCTGAGCGTACTGCATCTCGATGCACATTCCGACCTTCGCAGCGAATACGAAGGCACACCATTCAGCCACGCCTGTGCAATGCATTGGGCATCAAAGCATACCAATCTCATTCAGGTTGGAATCCGCAGCATGGACATTTCGGAGAAGCAATACTCGAAGCGCGAAAATGTTTTCCGCGCCGAGGACATTGCCGAGCGCACCGACGACTGGCAGCAGGAAGTAATCGACAAACTTACCGACAATGTATACCTCTCAATCGACCTCGACTACTTCGACCCGTCGGTACTGCCATCTACCGGCACACCCGAACCGGGCGGAATGACTTGGTATCCAACGCTCAAACTGCTCAAAAAATTGGCAAAGCAGAAAAAAATCGTCGGTTTCGACATCGTTGAACTTGCCCCGAATCCGGCCGACAAGTCGTCGGATTTCCTTGCAGCAAAATTGTATTTCAAGATTTTAACGTATATATTCGAACTTTAAAAACAAAAAGAAATGGAAAAAGGACCTATTTCACAATTCATCACACATCACTACCGTCATTTCAACTCGGCAGTTATCGTTGACGCTGCAAAGGCATACGACGAACACATCAAGGCAGGTGGCAAAATGATGCTTGCAATGGCTGGTGCAATGAGTACCGCCGAAATCGGACTTTCGCTCGCCGAAATGATCCGTCAGGACAAGATTAGCATCGTGTGCTGCTCGGCAAACAACCTCGAAGAGGACATCATGAACCTCGTGGCTCACAACCACTACTACCGCGTTCCCAACTACCGCGACCTCACTCCGGAACAGGAACACGAGTTGCTCAACAACCACTACAACCGTGTTACCGACACATGTATCCCAGAAGAGGAAGCTTTCCGTCGTCTCGAACACCACCTTGTAGATATTTGGAAGGACATGAAGGCTAAGGGCGAAAGACTTTTCGCATGGGAAGTTATCTACAGACTTCTCCGCAGCGGCGTTCTCGAACAGTACTACGAAATCGACCCGAAGGACAGCTGGGTTCTTGCAGCTTGCGAAAAGAATATTCCTATCATCGTTCCGGCATGGGAAGACTGCACAACAGCAAACATCTACACCGCACACTGCATTCGTGGCGAGTTCGACCCGTCAATCTCGATGATTAAGAACGGTATTGAAACCATGATATTCCTCACCGAATGGTACAAGAAGAACAGCGGCGGCAAGGGCGTTGGCTTCTTCCAGATTGGTGGTGGTACAGCAGGCGACTTCCCGATTTGCGTAGTTCCTATGATGGAGCAGGACCTCGAATGGCACGGCACTCCTTTGTGGGCTTACTTCTGCCAGATTAGCGACTGTACAACATCATACGGTTCGTACTCGGGCGCAGTTCCGAACGAAAAGATTACCTGGGGTAAACTCTCGAAGGACACTCCACGTTTCATCATCGAATCGGATGCAACAATCGTAGCTCCGTTGTTGTTCAGCTATGTTTTAGGTTGGTAATTGTATCAATTAGTAAATATGCAGCGGAAATTCAGTCTTTGGATTTCCGCTTTTTTATATTGTAACAACCTGAAAACAAATTAATTATTAGTCATTTTTCATATTTTACACATTTTTGTAAAAAAAATACATGTTTTGATGTAATAAAAAGGACAATTCCCTGTCTAATATGGAAGCAAAACGCAGAAATAATGGATAATAAAGAATCAAAATTTATCAATCTGGTGCGGGAACACAAGCGTACAATATACACGGTATGCTATCTCTTTACCAGTCAGAAGGAAGATGTCGAGGATCTTTTCCAAGAGATTCTGATACGAATCTGGAACGGAATGGAAGGATTTGAAGAACGAAGCAACATGAATACCTGGGTGTATAGGATAGCACTTAATACGGCACTGAACGAAAAAGCGCTAAAAGGCAGATGCCCCCAGACTCTACCGCTTACCATGGACATAAATCCTTACGATGAAGCAAACTCTTCGGACGCTCGCTTTTCGGAACTTCACGAGCGGATTCTTCGCCTTGATATGGCCGACAGAGCATTGGTGATGTTGTGGCTCGAAGACTTGTCCTACGACGAAATTGCCAGCATAATTGGCATTTCGTCGCAGAATGTCGGTGTTCGCTTGGTTCGCATAAAGGAAAAACTTATAAAAATGGCTAATAATAAATAATTGAGGTATGGAAACAAAAAAAGAAAACTCGGGAGCAAAAAATCCATTGGAAGAAACCAAAATGCAATACGATAAAATGCAGGAAAAATTTTCGAAGCGCGACATTGTAAACAACAAGCCTTTTGAAGAGGAAATAGATAAACAAACCGCACGTTTCAGACGGAAAAGGATTTTTATCGCAGCAAGTTACCTAATTGGAACTGTTATAAGCATATACGTATTACAATCTGCAATGCGGTTGTCGCCATGGATAAGCGTCAGTCTTGCACTGATATTGATAGCATCGTTGATAGTTGAACTTAATCTTTATGGCAACTTTATAAACAAAGTAAAGACAGACAACGACATACTTACCTTTGCAAAGGAAACGAGACGAATGCAGCGCAACTATATATTCTTCTATCTAGCGGCTTCCATTCTGCTTGTCCTCTGGATAATCTTGCTTATTATGAACATGGACTCTTATTTTGCAAATGAAGAATATTGCCGCAGCATAAAACAGCGTGCATTATTTATTGGTTTGCCTGTATTTCTACTGATTGTCGGGTACATCGTATATAAGATGCGTAATTTAAGCAAGACAAGCATGATAATCAATCAGATAGAGAAGCAACCGCTTATACTTAACCGCAAGGTTCTGGCATTTGGAATAATAACACTTTGCATATACCTGATTGGGCTTATATTCAAGATATTCCACATTCCATTTGGCAGCCTGATTGTAATTGCTGGAACATTGATGTCGGTCGTTTTGGTAATTGTCATTGCGAGTATGCTTGCACATAATGGAACACCAAAGATTCTAGCGGCCCTGGGTGCCTTATTTGTAATATTTTTACTTCTAAGCATACATTTTCTGATAAGCCACTGGCCATTCTCCGAGGTGCTTTTTACCGTATCGGGAATATTGCTTGCAAGCGCTACTATAAGTTATTTCGTCAAGCGACGCAAAGCATAACAGTAATATCAATATAAAATGCCCATCGTTTGCGGTGGGCATTTTTTTATTATATTTGCGACTCGATTTTAATGACAGATGCCAGCACGTACAGCAATCGTAATATTGAACTGGAACGGTGAAAAATTTCTCCGTCAGTTTCTGCCTACGCTTGTCGAGAACACCAATCCCGACCTAGCACGCATCTGCATTATTGACAATGGGTCTACCGATGGCTCGCTAGCTTTTCTTGCCGAACATTTCTCGCAGATACAGCTTGTAAAACTCGACAAAAACTACGGTTTTGCTGGTGGCTACAATCGTGGTCTGAAGGAAATTGAAGCCGAATACTTTATGCTGCTCAATTCCGATGTCGAAGTCGGCAAGGACTGGATTACACCGCTTGTGGAACTTATGGACAGCGATCAAACCATAGGCGTGTGCGGACCAAAGCTCATCGACTACAACAACCGCGACAAGTTTGAATACGCAGGTGCTGCTGGCGGCTACATCGACAAATACGGCTATCCGTTCTGCCGTGGTAGGCTTTTCGAATACCTCGAAACCGACAATGGTCAGCACGACACACGCGAGGACTGCCTCTGGATAAGCGGTGCAGCATTGTTTATACGTGCCAAGCTTTTCTTTGAAGTTGGTGGTTTCGACGACGATTTCTTTGCACATCAAGAAGAAATAGACCTTTGCTGGCGGGTACAAAATTCTGGCTACCGCGTTGTGTGTGAGCCAAAATCGGAAATATACCATGTAGGTGGCGGTGCATTGCCAAAATCCAATCCGTTCAAGACCTTCCTAAACTTCCGCAACAACCTTTACCTTATTGTAAAGAACCTGCCAAACAACGAAATCGGCTGGGTGCTCTTTGTACGTTTTTTCCTTGATGTGGTTGCCGCGGTGAGGATGATTTT
This sequence comes from uncultured Bacteroidia bacterium, assembly GCA_902790405.1. GTDB lineage: Bacteria > Bacteroidota > Bacteroidia > Bacteroidales > ML635J-15 > Bact-19. The sequence continues at coordinate 35,989 of CADARW010000002.1, read as the reverse complement.
CCAAGGCAATTTCAAGGAATGTCATGCCGTTTTCCGCGCCTACGGAGCATTTCTGAAGAATAAGCGCAAGATGAAGAAAAAACGTCTGCCCGTAACTCGCAAAGCCTCATCGCAAATCACCGGAATGTACTGCGGAAGCATAGTTTTCAAGCATTTTATGGGCAAAAAGAAAACTTCGAAGGAGATATTTGGAAAGTAATTTCTACTGCTCTCTCTTTTTTGCCAGACTTTCCTTTATCATACCTAATGCCGAGCGCAAGTCAAGCACGCGAAGTGCAACAGCCACAAGTACGCAAACCACAGCAGCACCACACACCACAACCCAACGGTTGTAGTCAATCATTGTTGCAAAATAACTAGCTGCTACTGATATTATTACGAAGAGTATCGTTACAATCGTAAACTTCAGGTTGAAATTGAACTTGAACAAACGGAAAGCTATGATGTACTGGCAAAGTCCGGTTGCAAGCTGAGTTACCATGCTCGAAATTGCCGCACCGATTACGCCGTAGTGAGGTATGAGAATGAAATTCAGTATGATGTTGAGCACCATTCCGCAGGCTGCCATAATGTTCAAGTATTTGAGACTGCCGTTTGAGGTCAGCAGAGTGCCGAAAATGTAGGTTATGCAGATTCCGACGAAGCCTACCATCAGTATCGACAGCACAATGGAACTAGTCTCAATATGCTCGAAGTACATAAGTCCCATAATTTCGCGGTTGAAGAAAAGGCAGACGCTCATAAGGACGATAGCCGGCACAAAAATCAGCACAAAAGCCGTCTTGCACAGACCTTCAACATTCTGCTTCTGCTTTATCATGCGTGCAAACATCGGCAGTAGCAACACCGAGAATAGGTAGGCGAACATCGAAGCGGCTTCCAAGATTCGGAACGCCTGTGCGTAGATTCCAGCCTGTTCCTTACCATCTGGAAGCATTCGCTCGAGCATAACAGAGTCGATGCGATTGTAGAACGCCATAAGAAGAATGAGCAACGCATACGGGAAACTCTGCTTTATGAAGGCGATGAAATATTTCATCTGGAAGTTGAGGCGGAAGTGTTTTGTCTTGCTGAAGACGATAAGGAATGCCACAAGGGCGGTGATGAAATATGCGGCCGTCTGCGTAAGCACAAACCACTCTATTTTTATAGGAGTATCGGTAACATGTCCCCAGACTAATATGCTGCAGAAAATTATCATCAGCAGACGGTCGAGCACCGAAAGCATGCTGTCGGTCTTGAACATCTGCATACCGCTTACATTGGAGCGCAGGTAAAGAGTCATCGACTGCAGGAACTGGTTGACAACCAATATGCCAAGAATTTTCATCTGGCGCAGTTCGTAGCCGAGACATAGGGCGATAATCAACGATATTGCTATATAAACCACAGCCAGCACAAGTCTGAGTGCCAATAGGTTGGAAAGACTTTTGTCGAGCAGGTTGCGGTTCTGGGCAATGTTGCGGTTGTTGAAATTGGTAATGCCCATGTCGAGGATGATGTTGAGCAGCAGCGAGAAGTTAAGCAGTGAAAAATATATGCCGAACTCCTCGGCGCCGACAATGTTCTGCACCGAACGCTCAACCCCGAATATCCAGAAAGGTTTTACTAGGATATTGAGGAAGAGAAGGAAACATAGGTTTATTACAAAATTTCTCTTCATCCTTGTAACGAAGCGCAAAATTACAACATAAAAGCGAATCCAAAAACCATAACGAATAATATGCTAAAATGTTTTGTTGGAGTTGAAAAAAATTAACTACCTTTGCCAGCGAAATTTTCAGTATTAATTAATATTTAAATTTTAAAGAAATGGCTTATAAAATCAGTAACGACTGCGTATCTTGCGGTACTTGCGCTGGCGAATGCCCAGTAGGCGCTATCAAAGAAGGAACTCCTTATGTAATCGACGCAAACGAATGCATCTCTTGCGGTACTTGCGCAGGTGCATGCCCAACTGGCGCAATTTCAGAGGAATAATAGCAGTCTGAAAAAAGATTGATAGGTTGCCGATTGGCAACCTATTTTTTTGAATCCACTGGTCATTCCACAAGTCAGAACATACACGCGATACGAAACGGAGAGCGTTGTAATGTTCGACTATGCGGAATCTCCTAAAGAATAATATTAAACTAAATTTTTATGCAGAAAACTTGTCCCGAATGCAACAAGACATTCGAATGTTCGCAGAGTGAAAACTGCTGGTGTACACGCATCACCATTCCCGAAGATGTTGCCAACTACCTGAGAAGCAAATACTTCGACTGCCTTTGCGAGGATTGTATGACTAAAATTCTAAAAAACAAGGAAAAAATTTTGCAGGGTAAATAAAATGCACTACCTTTGCACCCACTTAAGGTACCTTGGCCGAGTGGTGAGGCACCAGTCTGCAAAACTGGGTACTGCAGTTCGATTCTGCAAGGTACCTCAACAAAAAAGACATCCATATCGGGTGTCTTTTTTTGTTTATCAAAAAAATATAATTATTTTAGCACCCAGAAATTTAAAATTTAAACACAATGAAAAGATTTTGTTTATTCATACTCATAGTATTATCAAGCGCATACTCATTTGCTCAGTATACATCCATGGCAATTGAAAGCGATAGACACGAACGCTTCTGGATTTACATAAATGGCAAGCAACAAAATCATAATCCCGAGTCTTCGATACAAATTAACGGACTTTATCCCGATTTTGATTACAACATTCGTATAGTAATGGACAACCGCCGACATTCGGAAATGTCAACAGTAATGCGTCTGCATCATGGTCAAAACAACTATTTGCTCAGCAGCGACTCAAGAAGCGGTCGCATAAGATTTAATGCAACCAACCGACCTATACATGCCTACGCAACATACGATGCAAACCAGCAACAGCATGGTCACTACAGCAACAATCAGCAGTACCCGCCACAGCATCAACATGGAAATCAGCACAATTACAACAATCAGCAGTATCCACCGCAACATCAGCATGGAGACCAACACAATCATAACCACCAGCAATATCCGCCACAGGGTAATCCACATCAGCACGGACATAACAACAACCAATATCCTCCTCAACAGCCACCGACGCAGGTAATAATTGTTGAACATACCACAGAACCAGCACCCGAACCAGTGGTAATGCCTTGTTCCGATGCCGATTTCGAAGATGCAAAGATTACTATAAAGAATGCAACTTTCGAGGAAACAAAACTTACAATAGCAAAGCAGATTGTTGCTTCGGAACTGATGACTGCAAGGCAACTGGCCGAAATAGCAAGTCTTTTCGACTTTGAACACACCAAACTGGAATTCCTCAAATACGCTTACCAATTCTGCTACGACCAGAACAAATACTATATAGTAAACAACGTGTTCGATTTCTCATCGTCGGTTGACGAACTGAACGAATACATAAGCAAATATTAGTGCTGAGGCCGTTGGAATGGCTACGCCGCTTCAATGCCTTCGGTGTTTCAATGGCTGACGCCGTTTAATGCTTCGCGTTTCTAAAAAAGCGGAATCAGATGCTGAAACAAGTTCAGCATGACATTCCGCTTTTTTGTTTCTGGGTTTAGCTTAGGCTGAGCTAAAGGTTAACTTCGTTGAGGGCTTCACCGTTCAAGGGCAAAAGCCAGTTTCTATGTTTCTTTGGCTAGCGCCGTTTCAAGGTTCGGCGTTTAACATTTCTCGTTCTGGACCATGAACTTGTGAAGCACTATAAGCGCCCATATCCTATTGTATAGGAAACCATGACCTGCGCGGAATTTCTTGATAAGTCGCTGTACTTCCGAAAAGTTCACAAGATTGTATCTCGATATTATATCTTTGTTCAGATAGTCGTCGATTAGATACGACAAATCGGACTGTAGCCAGCGTTCGAGTGGAATTGAGAAGCCGCTCTTTTTCCTGTCGAAGAATTCCTTCGGGACATAATCGTAAAGTATGTCTTTTAGGATAAATTTCTGCACTCCGTTGGAAATCTTGAATCTAGGATTGATATTCAGAGCCAGTTCAACCAACCTGTGGTCGAGAAGCGGCACACGAACCTCGAGAGAATACTTCATCGAAGCGCGGTCAACTTTTACAAGCAGATCGTCTTTCAAGTAATACCTTATATCGAATATTGCCTGTGCCTCCTCGGGTGTAAGTTTGCGCACATAATTGGAATAGTCCTGCTCGACACCTGTATCGACATATATATTGCCATTAAGAATCCTTGCAAGCTCCAGTTCGCTGAAAAGATACTGTTCCTGCGAGAAAATATGGCTCTTTAGATGCTCCTTGTTCTTGTACTTGAATATGTAGGATGCTCGCTTGTATCTATCTGAAGGCGAAATGCTTAACAAATCACCTATCATCTGTTTTATAGGTTCGAGGTTGTGCATACGTTTTGCCCAGATGTATGCCCCATAGCCATGGAAAAGTTCGTCGCCACCATCGCCCGAAAGAGCCATGGAGACATCTCTCTTTGCAAGCCTCGACACCATCATTGTAGGTATTGCCGACGAATCGGCAAATGGTTCATCGTAGAATTCGAGCATGTCGCCTACCAGTTCCTTGGCATCATTTTCGGTAACTATATATTTATGATGCTCGGTGCCAAGATATTCGGCCACTTTTTGAGCATATTCCGACTCGTCGTGATCACGGTCGGCAAAGCCTATCGAAAATGTATTGAGCTTTCCGTTGCAAACTTTCGATGCCACAGCAGTTACAAGGCTCGAGTCGATACCGCCGCTAAGAAATGTGCCATAGGGTACGTCGCTCATAAGCTGCATCTTGACAGACGATTCCAGGGTTTCCTTTATGCGCAACTTTGCCTCATCGTAGTCGTTTATTATGTTTCGGCGGATTATTCCCTCGATGTCCCAATAGGTTTCGGTACGGAATCCTTTTTCGGAAATAATGCCGATTTCGCCGCTTGGGAATTTCTTTATGCCCGAATAGATGGTATCGGGTTCAGGAATAAAGCCTAAGTTGAGGAATTCGCTGATTGCTATGTTGTTAAGCTGGCGATTGTCGCTTATTTTCCTTATCTTGAGCAAAGATTTTATTTCGGACGAAAAGGCAAAATTTTCGCCGTCCCAATAGTAGAACAGCGGCTTTATTCCGAGTCGGTCGCGAAAAAGATACATCACACGCTCCTGCTTGTCGTATATGCAGATGGAGAATATTCCGTTGAGCTTGTTGATGAAAGTAATTCCCCACTCGGCGAAAGCCTCAACCACCACCTCGGTATCGCAACTGGTCTTGAGTTCGATGTTTAATTCGGCGGCAATATCCATGAAATTGTATATTTCGCCGTTGAATACGCAAATGTACCTCATCGAATGCGATTCCATAGGCTGGTTGGCATCCGACGACAAGTCGAGTATGCTCAGGCGACGATGACCGAGGCCGACATAATCGTTGTAGTAATGACCTTGAGCGTCGGGACCACGATGTCCGATGCAGTCGGTCATTGCCTTGAGTTCGTCCTGCGAGACAAATTCATTGTGCCTTATCGAGTAGAATCCAGTTATTCCGCACATGGCAAAAAATTTGCGCAAAAATATTACTTATTAGCCAAACGAAAAAATGATTTATATCATCTTACGCGGATCTACAGCTATATCGAACTCTTCTGCCGATATAAAGCCTGTTTTTATTGCTGCTTCGCGAAGCGAAATATTCTCCTTATGGGCAGTTTTTGCTATTATGGCAGCCTTCTCGTAACCTATCCTTTCGTTCAGTGCAGTTACAAGCATCAGCGACATTTCCATATATTTGGCAACTTTTTCCTCGTTTATGCGTATTCCCGATACGCAGTTGTCGGTAAACGATATGCAAGCCTCGGCAAGCAGATTGGCCGATTCGAGGAAATTCTTTATTATCATCGGCTTGTAAACGTTCAGTTCGAAATGTCCGTTCATTCCGCCAATAGTTATTGCAGTATCGTTGCCGATAACCTGTGCACAAACCATTGTCATTGCTTCAATCTGTGTAGGATTTACCTTGCCAGGCATGATTGACGAACCTGGTTCGTTTTCGGGAATAAGGATTTCGGCAAAACCGCAACGAGGACCACTTGCCATATAGCGCAAATCGCCAGCGATTTTTGCAAGGCTTACAGCCAACTGCTTAAGTGCGGCATGAGTCTCTACTATTGCATCGTGCGAAGCAAGCGACTCAAATTTATTGGGAGCAGGAACAAACTGCAATCCCGTTTCGGCAGAAATTTGCTTGCACACAGCCGAATCGAAACCTTTGGGAGCATTTAGCCCTGTGCCGACGGCAGTACCGCCAATTGCAAGTTCCGACAAATGCAAAAGACTGTGTTTCAAAACCTTCAGTCCATGGTCGAGCTGCGATACATAACCCGAAAACTCCTGACCGAAACTTATTGGTGTGGCGTCCATAAAATGTGTACGCCCAGTCTTGATGGTGTAGTAGAATTCGTGAGCCTTGGCATCTAGGCAATTGCGGAGCTTTTCGATAGCTGGAATTGTCTTTTTCTGCATAGCTGTCAAAGCTGCAATGTGCATTGCAGTCGGGAAAGTGTCGTTGGACGACTGGCTTTTGTTTACGTCGTCGTTGGGATGCATAATCTTCTTGGCATCAGTAAGATTTCCGCCCGAGATGACATGTGCGCGGTTGGCGATAACCTCGTTTACATTCATATTGGTCTGCGTTCCCGAACCTGTCTGCCACACTACCAACGGGAACTGGTCGTCGAGCTCGCCTTTCGAAATTTCGTCGCACACCTGCGCTATGAGATTAGCTTTTTCTGACGAAAGTTTGCCTAACTGTTCGTTTGCACGTGCTGTAGATTTTTTCAATATGGCAAAAGCACGGATTATTTCTATCGGCATTTGTCCACCAATCTTGAAATTCTGAAACGAGCGCTGAGTCTGTGCGCCCCAGTACTTTTCGGCAGGAACCTTAACGATTCCCATGGTATCTTTTTCTTCGCGATATTCCATTGTTACAACAAATTTTTAACGATTGCGAAAATAAAATAAAAAGAGCATAGCTCCTACAAAAACTTTTCAATTTCTGCAGCCAGCACCGCAGGCTTCTCAAGATGAATCCTATGTGTGCAGTCGGCGATTTCCACTATTTGGCTATTTGGAAAGATATATTTTGCTGCCTTGTAGTCGGCTGAAGGAAGAAATTCTGAATCTAACGCTCTGATAAACAAGGTAGGTACTTCTATCTTTTTATCAATAAAATCGTCAACATCGAAACCACCGGTAAGTTTATCGAAATTGTTGAAAATAGCATCGATGTCGAGGTGCCACGAGAAAGTCTTGCCGTCGAAATTTATGTTTCCTATAATAGCACGTTTCGTATCGTCGTCAAAAGTGGAGATTCCGTTGGCAAAGTCGGCTAGCGAATGAAAATCGTCAAGCGGAAGATTTTTCAATGCCATGACCTGATTCAACAGACTGGTTACTAGTGAATTGTACTCAACAAGCGAACTCCCGCGGCAGGGCGATATATCAACGACTACCAATTTTTCGAGCATCTGCGGATATCTTAGTGCAAAGTTCATTGCTGTCTTTCCACCCAGCGAATGTCCCACAAGACTGAATTTTTCGATTCCGTTTTCGTCGGCATATTGCTTTATATCATCCGCCATTTCTTCGAACGACATTGATGGATAACGCTTTGCATCGCGGTGGTTGCGGAGGGGAAGGAGATGAACGTCGAACCTGTCGGAAAGCTGGTCGGCGATGGGTTTCCAGGAGAGGGAGCAGTCGAAGAGACCGTGGAGAATGAAAATGGGATAAGGTTTCATGGTTTCTAAGTTTTAATGTCTTCGGCGTTTCTTGGTTTCTATGTTTATGATTGTTTTAAAATATTTTATATCAATTTTGTAGCGGCGCAATGCATTGCGCCGCTACAGATTATCATTCATACATTTTTGCATCTTACCGTTAGCTAGAAACAAGTTAGCCTGCAAGCCCGTTAGACTTTAATAAGCCGCTACGAACTGCTCCAAGAACCTTATATCGTTCTCGAAGAACAAGCGCAGGTCCTTGACGCCGAAGCGCAACATGGCGATACGCTCGATGCCCATACCGAAAGCAAAACCTGAATAAACCTTCGGGTCGATGCCAGCAGCTTTGAAGACATTGGGGTGAACCATACCGCAGCCGAGAATTTCGAGCCAGCCGCTACCCTTGCACACATTGCAGCCCTTACCGCCGCAAAGCGAACAGCTTACATCGACTTCGGCCGACGGCTCGGTGAACGGGAAATACGACGGACGCATACGAATCTGCGACTTCTCGCCGAAGAATTCCTTTGCAAAGTAGTCGAGGGTCTGCTTGAGGTCGGCGAAGGAGACATTCTTGTCAACATACAGACCTTCAATCTGATGGAACTGACAGTGAGCGCGTGCCGAAATAGCCTCGTTGCGGAAAACTCGTCCCGGCGAAAGGCTGCGGATTGGCGGAGTCATTGTTTCCATTTCGCGCGACTGTCCCGACGAAGTGTGGGTGCGGAGCAGCACATTCATATCCGACGAGATGAAGAAAGTGTCCTGCATGTCGCGTGCTGGATGGTCGGGAGGGAAGTTCATCTTCTCGAAGCAGTGGGCATCGTCCTCGATTTCCTGGCTTTCGTTAACGCTGAAGCCTATTTTTGTGAAAATGTTCACTATTTCGTTTCTTACGATTGACAGCGGATGGCGTGCGCCGAGGTTCAGCGGGTCGCCCGGACGGCTTAGGTCGAGTTCCACCTTGCCGTCGTTGCTTACCTGCAACGAAGCCTTCAGTTCTTCCAACTTGGCGAGAGCCGTCTGCTTGAGTTCGTTTATGCGCTGGCCCACTTCCTTTTTCTGTTCGGCGGGAACATTCCTGAAATCGTCGAACAATGCGGGTATCAAACCCTTCTTCGACAAGTATTTTAATCTGAAATCTTCAACTTCGCTTAATGCCTTGGGTGCGAAATTTGCAACCTCTTCGCTTATTTTTCTTATTCGGTCTAACATCGATGTAAAATTTTTGCAAAAATAATCTATTCAAACTAATTTTACTTATTCTTTTTTTTCCACATGCTTTTGTCTCGAAAACCACTAATATGATATTCACTACATGCCTCTTGAAAATTTTCATATTTTATTGGAAACCTTACACTGGTTTCTCCATTAGATTCTTCACCTGTATAATGACAATATTTCTCCGGCGTATCTGGATCTCCAATTTTACACCATTCTTCCCATGCTTCGTCACACATTGGTTTATCTATATTGAAAGGAATTTCAATGCCTGTTCTTATGCAAAATCCTCTATCTGAACTATTTTTATAATAATTAAAATCTATCTTTGTCCCATCACAATTAATTTGTAAAACATCTTTCAAAATGTACATATAGGTATCATAATCTGATTTTGCAGAATATGCAACACCCATTTCAAAATTATTTGACAATGAATAATCAACTAAATTCATTGATGTTACAAGTGCACATTTTTCATTTATATAGCATTTTGCATGTAAATTTCTAGAACTTTTGACTTGAACCTTATTTTCAATCAACCATTGATAATCCTCTTCTTTTATGTTTACAAGTTTGTCGCTATTAGTTTTGTAAACTAAAATAATCTTAACCTTTCTTGATATTAATTTCTCTAAATATCCTTTTATTCTTCCTGAAATTCGAACAAATGGACTTACTATTATAAGCCAATTTCTTGTTCCTTGGATCAATTCTTCCAATAGAAAAGATAATTCTTTATCAGAACAATAACCAGAATCAAATTCCATATCAATATTTTTCCGCAAAAATAAAACTTATAGCGGAATAATTTAAAATAAATTTTTTGTTCTCTCACCAGCATACATTCTATATTTTTCCTTACTTTTGTCCCGTTAACCATAAATTTTACAAAACAGGAAGAAGAACATAACATTTAACATACAGCAAGATAGCGTTTAACTGACTATTTTTCTTGGTAAAGCTGGAAACTTTGAAAAAGGAAATCAATGTAAGTGAAAACGCTCGTGACTTTATGTCGCGAGTTTTTTTATTGATTTCCTAAGGTATTCCAGGCCTTCCAAGAAGATAAAATTTGCTCGCGACATTTTTTATGGAAGAAATTCACATCGGAAATATGATAAGGCAGGAATTGAAACGACAGGGACGGACGGTCACCTGGTTTGCTGCAGCCATACATTCCGACCGTAGCAATACCTACAAGATGCTGAAAAAGCCGAGCATAGACCTTGCCTTGCTGATAAAAATCTCTGAACTGCTTGGACATGATTTCTTGAGGGAATGCTCGGAGAAATTGACAATTTTTGAGCAAACCGAAAGCAGAACAAAATAAATCTAATGCAAATTTGATATTGCGATTACTTCCCTATTTTTTATAGTGCTGCTTTACTGCATTTTTCAAAGCAACAGCAAAATCTTCGAATGCTCTGCAATTGGCTGGTATATCTGAGCATTTGTTTGCTTTTTGTGATTTTTTCATAGGTTTTATTGCGTATTTGTTACTGTTATAAATTGAAAGGAAAGATATATTTATCTCCAAAGTTCTTCCTTAAACCAATCATTGGAAAATCCCATTGCAGCAATATCAACACTCGGAAAATCGTTAAGTAGGTTCTTTAATTTAACGGGGAATGTTGTTTTAGGATTGACTATTTTAAGAAGATATTGAATTATAGACAGAACATAATACGCACGGTCGTGGCGAACAGAAGGGGAAAGAAATGCATATTCTGTTTTTCGGGGATATAATGGTTTAATACGCAGGGATTTGTTCCACAATCTACTATGATGGGCGCAAATATTCCTAACATAAACTATACTATGTAGCCACGATTCAAAGACTTTATCGCTAATACCGTAAAAATTAGCAACACTTCGCTTTACATTAGAAGGTTTCAGCAATTTATATAGCATTGACAGTGTGCCAAAAGACGAAATCTCTAATGTCATCCATGCTGGAGGAAAAGGATCTGAATACATCTCCTTAAAACGCAATATTTGTTCATCATCGCTACGAGCAAATTCAGACTTAAGATTAGTCATTACAATAGCGTGCTTTGGTTGGTCAATAAAATTGTTGTTGTCCGAAAACCAGTAAATTCCAATTTCATCGGCCAATTTATATGCCATTTGGGTACGTACTGAAATTTCAATCTTTTCCAATTCCGCCATGACTAATTTCCGCAGACAATCATCGAATTTATATAATTCAAATGCCTGTTCAAAAGTTGCACCTTCTTTAAATGTGTGGTTGATTTTATCTTCCATAAGCGGCATCAGGTAACTTTTCATCCGAAAATAGCTCACATTCTGCAAAATATGCAATGCCTTGTCCTCATTTGCAAAAATAAGACCTTTGCTTTTGAGTAAAGCAATCTGTTCGTTAAAATTCAATGGTCTATCTGTATAATTTGCCATAATATAAAAAAAGACTTACCCTAAGCGCGCTGTTCTTGCGGGAAGCGGGGTAAGTTTGTTGATGCAAAGATAGAACTTATTTTTGAAATGGCGTAACTTTTTCAAACTTTTTTCTGAAAAACATCACGACTCTGCTTTGCTCGACCAACTAAAAATAAATCCTTTTGCATCTTGTCGGCAAAATCGTCAATCGTACTTCGTCAATCGTAAATTCCCTTGTGGTAAAATTCGCCACAAATTCGGGGTAAAATATGCAACACCAAATATTTTAATGTAGGTTAGACATAGTTTAAATTTGTGTCTGAACTTATTTTGAGCTGTTAGGCATTGCTCAAGTGTGTTTTATAGTGTAAAAATGCCTGTTATTAAAGGTTGCGCCCGACACGGATAAAAGGGTGAGTTATATGAGAAAAATAGTTTTACTATTGGTATTATTCTCAATAGGAACAATTGCATTTTCGCAGGAAATCACTGTCCGCTTTACAGGACAACTTAATGGAACAAGCTACTGCCGTTTGGACAGTGTTAAAGTTACTAACATTACACGCGACTGGACTGAAACAGTCGAGTACCCCGACACAATAATTGTGCTTGGTGGTACTGTGGGTACTGACTTAAACATTGCCGCCACTCAGGGGCTTGGACAGAACATTCCAAATCCGTTCGACTGCGAAACTCGCGTTGAACTTTCGGTATCTCAACGCGAAAATGTGCGTATGCAGCTGCTTGACGCTTCGGGAAAGCAGTATGCCGAATATAGCGGTTCGCTTGATGCAGGTGTACATACCTTCGACATTTCGGCGGCAGCACCGCAGACATACGTACTCAATGCAACCGTAGGAAGCCGTTCCTATTCCATACGTATGGTAAATATGGGCAGCGGTTGCGGAAGCAGCATAAAGTATGCTGGTATTTCAGGCAGCATTACGGCAAAACTGACCTCCGCCAATGAATTCCAGACAGGAGACAATATGCGATATATAGGCTATTCGACCATTGCTGGCGAAGTTGTTACTAGTGCCGCCGTTGAGCAACCTCAGAATACAAGCCAGTATGTTACACTAAATTTCACGCATAATTCACGCCCAACTGTCGTAACACTTGCCGCAACCGACATTACAATTACTTCTGCTAGGCTTAACGGCAACATAACCGAAAACAATGCAAGCGTAACCGCACGCGGATTCCAGCTCGGTGTTTCCGAAAACGACCTTTCTGTAAGTTTGCCAGTAAACACAACCGATGCAACATTCTCGATGAACATTCCTGGACTTGATGCAAATACTACATATTATTTCCGTGCATACGCCACAGATGAGTTTGGCACTGTATATGGCGAAGTTATGGGCTTTACAACATCCTCGGTTGTTGCTCCTACGGTAAGTACTCTTGCAGTTACTGGCGTTACATACACAACGGCAACCTTGGCTGGCAGCATAACCTCCGACGGTGGAGCAGCAGTTGCCGAATGCGGTTTCCGCTACAGCACTTCGCCGATGTTCGGTTCGTACGAAACAGTCACATGCTCATCTGTTTCAAACAACTTCGGATACAGCCTCGAAGGTTTGAATACAGGCACAACATATTATGTGAAAGCATACGCCACCAATGAAGTTGGAACATCTTTGGGCGAAGTGCAGACTTTTACCACTGATTCTTACCTCGCTCCAGCAGTTACAACCCTTGCAGCAAGCGGCATTACGGTTACTAGCGCAACCATAAACGGAACTGTAACCTCTGACGGCGGAGCAGAAATCACCGAACGTGGATTTGTATATAGCACATCGCCATTGTTTAGTACATCTTCAACCGTTACAAGCGATAGCGAAACCTACAGTTTCTCGGCAAATATCGCAGAACTTACACCTAGCACTACATACTACTACAAGGCATACGCAACCAACAGCGTTGGAACAACCTACGGCGAAATACTCAATTTTACTACTCTGGCAATAGGTAATCCGTCGGTAGAAACATACGCGGCAACCAACGTGACCTATACATCAGTGGTAATCAATGGCGCAGTAGTTTCCGATGGTGGTGCTACAATCACGGGACGCGGATTCTATTGGGGTACTACCGCCGACAACCTAAGCGAACAAGTTACGGCAGGCATTGGAACAAGCAACTTCAACGTTTCACTTGATGGACTTACAGACAACACCACCTATTACTACAAAGCATATGCAACCAACAGTGCAGGTACTGCATACGGCAATACCTTGAACTTTACAACTCCCGAAATACTTGCGCCGACGGTTGAAACAAGGGCTGCAACCGAAATTACACGCGTTTCGGCAAAACTCAATGGCGAAATCACTGCCGACGGTGGTACCGATGTTACGGCAAGGGGATTCATTTACAGCCAGTATTCAAACTTTACAACCTACGAAACTGTAAACGCGGCAACAACAGAAAATGTGTTCTATTTAAACATTGAATCATTATCACCTGTAACAACATACTACTACAAGGCATTTGCGACCAATAGCCGCGGAACTGCTTACGGACAAGCAATGCAGTTTACAACCCTTGAATTTTACTTGCCTACTGTTGTGACAAACGATGCAACCGATGTTACAATCTCTTCTGCAACGCTCAACGGAAACATTACTTCCGATGGCGGTTCCACCATTACAGCCAAAGGATTCCAGTATGGCACTTCTGCCGACAACCTTGCAAACACCGTAACGCTTGGAATAGGCGCAGGAGCAATTTCGACCACACTTACCGACCTCGACGACAACACTACCTACTACTACCGTGCATACGTCTCCAATACGCAGGGCACTGCATACGGCGAAACCAAGTCGTTTACCACTGTAGAGATTGTAGCACCTACGGTTGTAACCATGCCTGCTACCGACAACACAAGAACTTCGCTTACCTTGAATGCTAACATTACCAGCGACGGTGGTGCGGCAGTTACAGCACGTGGATTCTATTGGGGAACAGCCGAAAACGATTTGCCAAACTACGTGGCATCCGAGCAAACAACGGCAGACTTCTCTGCAACAATAAGCGATTTGGAAGTAAACACCGTATATTACTATTGCGCTGCTGCAACAAACATTCGTGGCACCACGCTTGGTGAAGTTCTTTCATCTCGTACAAATCCGCTTACAGCACCTACAGTTGTTACAAATGCTGCAACGAATATTACAGCAAGTTTAGCAACCTTAAACGCTACTATTACCGATGATGGCGGTACAGAGATTACAGTCCGCGGTTTCTACTGGGGTACGTCTGCTGACAATCTTGAAAACAATGCAATATATGATGGCACAGCAAATAATTTCAGTGTAAACCTTACAGGATTGACGGAACGCACGACTTATTATTATTGTGCATACGCAACAAACTCCATAAGTACGGCAATAGGTGAGACAAAGCAGTTCACATCTTTGCCACAAGGTGCCATTGGTGGGGTGTTCTCAACATCCTTGACCACACAAGTCTATTTCTCGCAAGGCAACTTACAGTACAAGGCAAATACCAATACTTGGCAGTTTGCTGCAAGCCAGTACGACATAGTAGGCTCCGCCAACTCGAACATATCTTCCTCGTACACAGGCTGGATAGACCTCTTCGGCTGGGGCACAGGCAGGAACCCCACAAATACAAGCACCAATAACAGCAGTTATTACATATTTACCGACTGGGGCAACAACACCATCAGCAACGGTGGCAACCAAGGCGGATTGTGGCGCACTCTCACCAAGGACGAATGGAGCTACCTGCTGAGCGGTCGCACCAATGCTGCCTCGCTGGTAGGAAAGGCAACAGTAAACGGTGTTACCGGTCTTGTCTTCTTGCCAGACAACTGGACATTGCCATCTGGCTGCTCGTTTACCTCTGGAATAGGCAAGGAGTTCACCGCAAACACCTATACAACTTCGCAATGGTCTGCAATGGAGTTGGCAGGTGCTGTGTTTCTTCCCGCTGCTGGCGACCGCTTCTACGGTACGAGCGTGGGCAGTGTCAGTTCAAGCGGCGCTTACTGGTCTTCGACGGCTTCGACGGCTGGCGGCAGCAACAACTATGCATGGTACCTATGCTTCCATGTCAGCAATGCTTACATGGCCGACGGCGGTGGTCGCTACTACGGTCATTCTGTCCGTTTGGTACGGGTGGTGCAGAATTAACCATTTTCCAAAACTAATGCAAACAAACACATTCCAAACCGAAAATCTTGGTGAACGACAGCCACAGCCGCACATCGGCGTAGTGGCTGTCTATATAAGTACTACGGGAAGTCAGTGCGTTGCATAAGGGATAAAAAAACTATAACCAATGTAGTATTAGGAAATAAATGAATAAAGAGCATAAATATTACTGCTACATTTGCGGAGAAGAAATAACTGATGCAAACAAAACGAATGAACATATCATTTTGAATGCTTTAGGTGGTCATTTACATTCCAATACTATCATTTGCAATGATTGTAATGTAAGAATTGGTGAAGCAGCTGATTGCCAACTTGCTGAAGATTTGTCATTTTACACAGATATGCTAAAAGTAAAGAAGAGTCGCCAAAATAATCATAATCAAGTCATGGTTGATGAAGAAGGTCATGAGATTATTGTTAATAATGGGGGGGAGACTGCTATATTACGGAAACCATATATAAATATCGAAAATAAAGATGGGCGAAAAAGAATACATTTGAAAGTTAGGAATAAGAAAGAATTGCATGATATTCTGACAGGAATGGTCAAGCGGAAAGAATTGCCACAAAAATATGTTGAAGAAATAATGACAAAAGCAGAAATTGAAGAGTTTCACCCGATATTGCAAAGACAGATTTGTATTTCTGATGAAGCTTTTCCAAGTATCATCAAGTCTGCTACTAATTACTATGTCTTCATGACGCATGATGCTGATGCAGTAAAATTGCTTGTGCCATATATTGAAGGTAAGGCGGACACCAAAGACGTATTATACCTTTATCTCTCCAAAACATTGCCCTATATAGAAAATAATGAACAGGTTACGCACATGATTCATATTGAGGGGACTTCAAAAACAAGATTGCTGTATGCAATGATGGAATACTATAGTATATATGTGTATTTCATCGTATTCGACAAGAATTATAGTGGGAAAGATATTAATATGACATACACTTATGATGTAGTAACAGGAAAAGAAGTATCTCGACATTTCTCTTTTCCGCTTAGATTTGATGATTTGGAGCAATTTAGAAATCAATTAGGACAATATCAAGACTATTTACCATTTGTTGAGAAAAGAGTAGCTAATGTTATGAATATATGGAAACGACATGTGAATCAACTGGATTTGGGTTATGTAATATAGCGTTTTTAACTAAATTTACTGAAAAATGTGTATTTGACATAAGAAATAATCTATGATTTTAGTAGTTCTAAGATTAACACCTTACACAAACTAGCAAACCACAAAGGAATACATCAAAAATGGTGTGTTCCTTTTTTCTGTATTTTACTGGAATATATTCCGATAAAATGTCATTCTATGGAAATATAAGTACAATATTGTGAAGTGAATTTTGCTTCGATTTCACAAAATGTGTTACACAAAATGTGTAATGAGACACAAAAAAAGTTGCAGTCTAACGACTGCAACTAAAATAAACTTTTGTCTAATGTCTTTTCTATAACTTAAAATTGAAAGGCATTACAAAACTTACCCTAACCGGTTTTCCTTTGTCACTACCTGGTTTCCACTTAGGCATCGACTTTACCAAGCGTACTGCTTCTGCATCGCATTCCTTATCAAAGCCCCTCAATACTTTGACATCGGTTATAGATCCATTTGCTTCTACAACAAAACCTATATATACTTTTCCGGTAATTCCTTTTTTCTTTGCGTTCTCTGGATAAAGCATATTCTTTTGCAAAAATTCAATCATGGCTGCGTCGCCACCTGGAAATACAGGCATAACTTCGGGATTTTCGTAAATGCTGTCCTTGCTCTGCGAAACATCCTTTATAGCATCCGTTAAAATTTTTGCTTCGGAATTATTCTCAGCGAGCTGTTCCTTGGCTGTCGCATTTGTGTTGGCGACCAGCATCACAGCCAACACAGGTAGCGTGACCAGAAGCCTCCACCAGAGACCTTTGGTCTTTTCACTCATAGTAATCATTTTAATTCGTTTTTTAGTTAATATTAAACTGAAATTATTACTAATTCTGCTAAAATCGACAGCCGTGCACTGCTGCAAAATCAGCATCATATAGTCCCTCTTGTTTACGCCAGCATCTACTACATCGCGATCTGCCTGATATTCATGAACGCATTGCAATTCCCTCTTCAACATATAAATGAATGGATTGAACCATTGCAATACCATCATAACCTCCACAAAAACTATATCCCAAGAATGACGATGTGAGATGTGACTAATTTCGTGTCTAACAATTTCTTTATCAACCGATTGGTCTGGAAAGAAAGCATAGTTAAGGAAAGAGAACGATCCTTGCTCCTTACCAGTAAACACTGCGGTATAACTTCCGTATTTTTCCTTTGGCGATTTGACAATCAATAAAAATATCTTCAATAATTTGAACATCAACAGCAGCAACGATATACCGACACCGATGAAATATAAAATTACTACAACCTGCCAAA
This sequence comes from uncultured Bacteroidia bacterium, assembly GCA_902790405.1. GTDB lineage: Bacteria > Bacteroidota > Bacteroidia > Bacteroidales > ML635J-15 > Bact-19. The sequence goes on along the minus strand of CADARW010000002.1, from coordinate 17,979 downwards.
TGTTGTAATGCTGTGTTGCAGTTTCAGACAAGTTTACATTAGCATCTGCAGCTACAATGACCTCATCAAGCGTTATTTCACCAAAAATGTTTTGCTTAAAACTTAACATCTGGGGAGAACCATTACCAATAATTATTCCTAAAAATGGAAGTAAAAAAGCAATTACTATTGATGCCAATATGTAAAATCTGTTGAATTTAATTCGGTTGCTATTTGTGAACAACAAACGATAAACTATCCAGAAAACTGCAATGGCTGCGGCAACTGGCAAAAGACGACCTAATATTAATTCCTGTGCATTCATGACTTATTTTTTTTCGTTTTCAATAGCTTCATCTATCACTTTTTTCAGCGACTCCAACTCCTCTATGCTGAAATTCTCCTTTTTTGCAAAGGACGATACCAAATCAAGGTACGAATTGTTGAAATAACGCTCAACAACACTTCCTAGATACCGCTGCGAATATTCCTCCTTACTGATTATTGCTTTGTAGCGATTTGCACGGCAGAAAGTCTCGTGAGCTACAAAACCTTTGTTCTCTAATATCTTTATTACGGTAAGCACTGTGTTGTAAGCCGGCTTTGGTTCGGGAAATGCCGCAATTATCTCATTGGCAAATCCCTGACCGATGCTCCAGATTACCTGCATCACCTGTTCTTCTCCTTTGGTCAACTCTTTCATAACAAAATAATTTTTATTGTTACTAATTTTTTAAATGTCAAATTTTAAATAATCTCGACACTGCAAATATAAAGACTTTTTTAAATATACAACTATTTTTTTAGTTATATTATTATTTTTTTAATGAAACTACATTTATTTTATTGATTGTTAATTAATTATAGTTGTAAAAAAAATATTTTTTTTACCTTATTTTAGGCTATTTTGGACAAATTTTTGGGGTAAGTCAGATAAATTAAGACATATTTTTTTCCTAAATTCTGCGTGAGTGTAAAATTTTGTGTAAGTTTGCGCGTTAATTTCAAACAATGAAAAGGCTTGTATTAATAATTGTCTCTTTAATTATCTGTCTTTCTGTATTTTCACAGAACGGCGGAGAGAAAACATACAAGTTCCTCAACATACCTACTTCAGCACGCATATCGGCACTCGGTGGCTTCAACGTTTCGCATATCGACGGCGATCTGAGTTTCGTTAATGCAAACCCGGCAATGCTTACTGCTGACATGAACAACCAGTTTGTTCTAAGCTACACAAATTATGTTTCGGACATTAACCTCGGATATGCAATATATGCACGAAATTTTGAGAAAGCTGGAATTTTTTCGGCAGGGATACAATATCTCAACTATGGAAAATTCTACAACACAAACGAATTTGGTGAAGTTCTCGGCAAGTTCAACGCAGCCGACTATGCAATAAACATTTCGTATGCCTATCCTCTGAAAAAATTTAACTTCGGCGGAACACTTAAAACTATCGTGTCGGACTACTGGGAAGCAACATCATTTGGCATGGCAGTAGATTTAGGAGCTACATATAAGGACACGGCATCGCTTTTTTCAGCTGGATTGGTATTTAAGAACCTTGGTTTTCAAATTAAGAAATATACCAAAGGAGTACGCGAAAGTTTGCCTATAGACATGCAGCTCGGTATTACTAAAAAATTCAAGCACGCACCATTTTCACTTTCGCTCACTGCTATAGATTTGTTCAACTGGAGCCTTCGCTACGAAAGCACTCTTAGAAACAACTACCAGAACAACGAAGAAACGAAGGAAAATTTCTTGAACAAACTAGGACATGCAGGCGATGAACTTATGCGACATCTTGTTTTGAGTGCCGACATTAATATTAAAAATGTATTCTACATATCGCTTGGATTCAACTATCGCCGCAGATCGGAACTGACACTTATAAACAAAGGTAAGATTGTTGGTTTTTCGGCAGGATTAGGTTTATGCCTAAAGAAATTCAGCCTTGAATACTCTTATTCCTCATATCATCTTGCAGGTTCGGTAAACTACGTATCGCTGAAGATAAACTTGGATAATATAATAAGAAAGAATTAAATTGAATAAACATTATTCATAGGTTCTCTTCTTACATCCCATAATGCAACTATTAGAATTTTATCATTCTCAACCCTATATATTATTTTATTCAAAAAATTTACTACAATACTTCTATATATTTCAGGAAAATCAACAAGCAAAGGTTCAATCTTGCCTAAATTGGGATTTGTTTCTAAAAGCTTTACAATTTTATAAACTTCTTGAATAAAATTATTCCTATTATTTTCACCAAACTTTTCTAAAATATAATCAGCCGTTTGCTTTAAGGTATTTTCAGCTTTTTCAGACCAAATTACAATCATTTAACTACAATTTTAATTCTTTGTAACTCGAAAAAACTTCTTCTGTAGTCTTACATTTACCTTCTGAAATTTGCCTTTCTCCTTCTTTAATTATGTTATAGATGTCTTCTTTAGTGTAAACATCTTTTTTTGCACTTTTGGCATAAGATTCTAACTCACCAGCCAACCACAGCATATTTTCTGTAGATAGCGTACCATACAGATAATCCCTTAAACTCGTTAATGTTTCTAAACTCATTTAATTAACTATTAAAAAGACGATGTAAAAATACAATAATTTACTCTATAAACAAAATTTAAAAATCATCAATCAACTTAATCTCCTTGATGTCGCATTCGCACAACTGGCCGGATACAGCCTGTACTACAATTTTTCCAGACGGCTTTACATCGACGATGCTTCCACTAATCTCATCCTTTATGCCCTGAATCTTCCACATCATAATCTTTCCAAAGCAATAAAGGTTCAGCAGATAGTCGAGACGAAGGTCGGCAAACGGAACATCCTTTATTTCGTTGAGCTTCTTTTCCACCATTTCCGATATGCCAGTTATAAATTCCTTGGCATCGTAGTCATGACCAGTGATGTTCTTCAACGAAATGGGGTTTGGTAACCACTTTGGAAATTTCTCCTGGTTGAGATTTAATCCTACACCTATAACAGATGCCTTCACGACATTGCCGTCTAACTTATTTTCGATAAGTATTCCGCCGAGTTTTTTCCCGTCGTAATAAATATCGTTAGGCCACTTAATCTTCGTTGTAATGCCCTTTAATTTCAAAAATTCATATATAGCCATCGAGGTTGCCAGACTGACCTTAAAAATTTCTTCGGTTTTTATCTCGGTAAACAGTGCAATGCTGAAAAGCGCGTTCTTATTGTTGTCGCTTACCCAGATGTTCTGTCCCATTCCCTTTCCCTTGTTTTGCGAATGGGTGAATACAGTTGTAGGTTCAGTTATCTCTCCCGACAAAAGTTTTTCGGAAAGGTAAGCATTGGTCGAGTCAATCTCGTTAAGTTCTATGTATTTCATCGTTTAAAATCTTTTGTAAAATGTTTAGCAAAGGTAGGGAATAATTGATAATTGACAATGGATAATCTGTAGCGACGTAATGCATTGCGTCGCTACTATTTTTCAAAATTTTTCTTTCGCCTCAAATCACATTATCATAATTACAATAAATAAATATTTAATTAAATTTAATTGATGATTATTATTAATACTTGTGAATAGGTTAGTAAATTTATGAAAATTTGTCTTGCAAGTTACCTATCAAATGTTATTTTATTGCAGCGAAAAAAGTGTAAGATATTTATAATTCAGTATTTTTATATACGCAGAATTTGACATTTTTCATCACCCCCTTATTGGTTAATTTTACCTCTCAGATTGTTCAAATCGCTCTGCTTTTCTGTTGAAAAAATTACATTAAAAAATTACAAAAAATTCTTGCCAAAATCCAACTTCCATATAGTCGAGCACCTTACAATTCTGCAAGAAAAATTTAATAATTTTTATTCACAGAAATAACATTTTGAAAACCGATTCTGTTAATTTCGATTTATTATTTAAGTCAACGACTTACGAAAAAACTGATTTTTCAATGATTTTTCATTCAGCAAATTAACCGCATTTTTGAAAAAAGTTGATAAGTTTGCTTGCATATTTCAAAGAGCGTGGAAGTCAAATTAATAATGGATAATTTACAATTAACAATTGATAATTATTCGCACTATTCAGCACCCTGAGCTTGTAGAATGGTGTATTTGTTATCTTGGCTTCGACAGGCTCAGTCGGCTGAAATATTGTTTAGTTGAAGAACTTCTTTACCTCGTTGGCAAAGTTCTTTTCTACTTCCTTGCCATCGCGGGTCTTGGCGAGACCAGCCTTGCCAGTTTCCTTGTAATCGACATTCAGGCGTTCACCAACTTCACGCATCGTAAGCACAACCTCATCTGGCGAAACAAACGACTTCACTCCGCTAAGTGCCATAAGTGCCGCGCTGATTGCGTGCGACGAGTAAATACCGTTACGCTTTACGCAAGGAACCTCCACAAGTCCGGCAATAGGGTCGCAGATAAGACCAAGAGAATTCTTTATTGCAATGGTAAAACCTTCAATCATCTGTTCCACATCGCCACCTTCGAGATAAACCAAAGCTGCTGCCGCCATTGCTGCTGCCGAACCAATTTCGGCCTGGCATCCGTAGTCGGCTCCAGCGGTAGAAACATCACCAAACAGTATCATTCCGAAGAAACCTGCAATCATCAGCGATTCCAGTATCCTGTCTTCTTCCGGTTTGTGAATTTCGTTGTAAGCCTTTAGTACGCCTGGCAAAATTCCGCACGAGCCAGCGGTAGGACAAGCGATTATAACACCCGACTTTGCATTTATCTCATTTACTGCCACAGCATATGCAACTGCCTTACCGTAAATGTTGTCGAAAATCTTGTTTCCTTCGCGATAATTGTTGATATTCTTAGAATCTTTGCCAGTAAGTTTCAATAAAGTGAGTTCGTTGCTGCGGATTCCATCGTCAACCGACTTCTGCATGATGTTCCAGTAGCTGCGCATCTTGTCATAAACTTGCTTGCGGTCGGTATTCTGCAACTGCCTTTCAATGTCAAGGATAAGGTCAATAAGATTAATTTTTTCCTCGTTTACATATTCGATAAGTTCCTCGAAAGTGTGGAAAGGCATCATTGGAAGTTCGGTAGCCGAATTTTCGTTGTAAATCTTTGCAATTTTTGGCATATTTGCGTTCTTTTCGTTGATTTTTTCAATTTTTCCACCATTTAGGACAGTATCAATTTTTCCGTCGAGTGCAAAATCAAGCATTCCGTCGTAGAATCTTATCTCAACATTTCCAGCACCGATTGAAAAACCTGTTACACAATGTGTTCCCTTGTCGGTCTTGAAGATGACCTCGGCAATGTTTGCGTTCTTCTGGTCGGCATATCTTGCATCGTCGTCGGCAGAACCTTTCTTATATCCGTTGAACTTTGCGGTGCAGTTTGCAAACTTGATTCCGTTCTTGCTCAGCGATTGAGGGTCTCCGGCTTCAATCATACGCGGGTCGTCGGTAACATAACCACAAAGTCCGCCGCCGAGAGCCGATGGAGTCTTGTGGCCAACGCCAGTGTCGCGGAACGAACCGATAAGTTTAACTTCTACGGTTTCAATCTTTTCGCCCGACTGTTCAACAGCGCAGATAATGTTTCGTGCAATCTGTCCGATGCGGTTTGCACCGGCTGTGTGCGAGCTCGACGGACCAACCATTGCAGGACCAACAAGGTCGAAAATACTCATCGGCTTTATGTAGCACTGTATGTAGCGTTCGAAGTCGTCGCCTATCGAGTCAATTTCTTCCTTCGGAAGCAGCGAACTTATTTCGATGGCTATTTCGTAATAAACATCAATTTTCTTGTCCGATTTCTTTACCTGCCACAATTCCATGTAGTCGCAGTTGAGTTCGTGGCGTTCGATGGTTTCGAATATGTTGGAAATAAGTGTATTGTGCGAAATATTTACGCATTTCAGCAACAAAGTTATTTTTTTCTTTGCCTCGTCAACCTTGCAACCGAAATCCACATACTTTGTAATTTTGTTGTTCTTGTCAATGAATATTTTTCTGAAATCCTCAGTATTTGGGATGTTGAATTCGTTTCGGCGCGAACTGAACTCAAGGTCTTCGTAGAACGAAGCAAGTATAAAATCGTGTTCCTTGCTCGGGAAAACCCTGTACATTAGCACATTGTTCTTTGTACTGGATACAACTTTCAGAATTTTGTTTTTCAGTCGCTTGAGGTCGAAGTTGTAGAATACGAACTCCTCTATGTCGCCTTTCTGCTTGAATATCTTTGTGTGGTTGTTTGGGTCGATTATCTTGTTAAGATACATTTCGTGTTCTGCGAAATCTTCCTTGTCCATTACCTCGAAGTAAATTTCGGGCATCAGTTCCTTTAAGCTTTTCATTGTCGTAAATTTTATTTTTGTGCAAAACTACATTCTGCACGGCAAAATACATAAAAATCTTATGCTATTTTTTCAACATTTGGATTAACAAAGGGAGGCTGACAGTTTAAAAGAAGAAAATGTTGATGTTTATTTGCGGCTCAACTACCCCATATTTTTCACAATTTGCGGCTCACGATGAAATAAAAAATGCCTGATTCAATAATTTTTTGAGCCGTAAAGCACTCATTGAAAATTTTTGCGTATATACGCAATTTTTGTCAACAGAAAATTGTATTTAATTGAATATAAATTAATTATAATAAAAAAAGGAATGCATTTTAATTAAACACATTCCTTTTTCGTGTAATAAATTCTCTTATTCCTTTATGAATTTACTTTCGAGAATTCCTTTTTCAGTATTTATGAGCACAATGTATATTCCTGCTTCAAACGATGATACATTAATGCTAGCAGATGTATCATAAATATTGCTATGTGTTACAAGTCTTCCAAGTCCATCATAAATGGATACTTCTGTAATTTCAACATCTCCATTAACATTTATGAAATCATCAGTTGGATTAGGATACATCTTTATTGAGCCTATAAATTCATTTTCTACTGCTGCACCATTTGGACCATAAACAGTATAGAATCCCCAAGCTACACATCCTGAATTGTTAATTTCTTCGACTAATACCGAATATGCACCAACTGCAAGATTTGTAATTGTCTGCGTCTCTTCTCCATTGTTCCAAGTGTAACTATATGGCGGATTGCCACCAGTGACATTAGCTGTTGCTGAGCCTGTACCAGAGAATATTGAATTGCTATTTGAATTTGTTCCAGTAACATTTACAGATATATTGCACCCAGCTGGATTTACCGTGTATTTGCCCACCTTTTGACAAGCATTTCCATCGGTAACCGTAACAAAATATGTTGCTGGTGGTAAATTGTTTATTGTTTGAGTTGTGGCAAGATTGTTCCAAATGTAAGTGTATGGCGAAGTTCCTCCATTTGGAGTAGCTGTAGCAGTACCGTCCATTGCACCTATAGATGTTTCATTGGTTCCTGTCACATTTACTGAAAAGCCGTCGCATGAAGGCATATTAAAAACTATTCCGTCGATATAGAATTCGCTACCTGCAACGGGTGAAGGTATGCCAAGTTGCGATGGAGAAGGAAATCCGGGAAACATAGCGGAATAGTCTGGGACAGAACCAACGCTTGATGTAATCAGGATATTGATTGTATCGGGTGCAAGCGGTGATGAGTACGCAAAAGGAATGTTCATTTGTGTCCATTCATCTACAGTATTGCTAACCTCGAAATAGCATTCCCCAATTGTATCGGTTTGATTTGTAGAATTGTTGTACCTAGTAAGTTGAATGTGAAAGCATGCAGCATCGTTGCCCATTGGTTTTGCTTTGTAAATGAAATCAACAGAAACTGGTCGCTTATTGTAAGGAACACCTTCGCCATATTCTCCAAGTTGTATGAAACCGCCAACTGGATTTGGAAAAGGTAGTGAAATTCCACCAAAACCCATAAATCCTCCAATTTGGAAATTAGGACATTCTGGGCAACTGCCTGTTACAAGTTTAAGTGAAGCGGACCCTTCGCCAGGATTTGTTGTTTCTTTGAATGCTGTCTGTACACCACCACCATCTGTTGAAAGTTCATTTGAAGTTGTCCAGTTTGATGGCTCTGTTCCATTCCAACTCTCAAAGTTCAGATTGGTTATCTCTGTTTGTGCATTTGCGTTGAGAGCAAATAAGATACCTAATAAAAAACTCATTTTGTAAATTGCTTTTTTGTAAAAAATACAAATTTTCATTTTTGTATCCCTAATCCGTGTCGGGCGCAACCTCTTTCGCCCACCAGTACCAAATGGACAATTTTATATAATAGAAGCGTGGCACTGATATACCACTTCTTTTAGTAGAGGTTGTGAGAATTACCTGTGGGAAAGATGTAGATATAACAATCCACGCTATAGCGCGAATTATTACACTCTCTTGTCCCTGATAGAAGTTTCTCACATTTCTACTAACAAGACGAGCATAACGCTTCGTTAATCAATATGTACGGCTTGGTTATTCACCAAACCAACGGCAAATGTATGGAATAAAAAGGAAATGGCAAAAAAAATTTTTATCCTTTTGATTAAATGTTTATTTTTGCCACGAACAAAATAAATACTAAAAATATGCTTGCAGCAGAGAACATAGCCGAAAAAATATTTCTTAGCTATAGGCTTAACGACCTTAATGCTGAAGTGAAGAAGTGTCTCGCAATTAAATTGCTATGTACTCCTGTTGAATTACATCATTCTGATAAGCCAAGCGACCTCAACTGGCTAGAATGTCTCAGTGGTGCATGGGAAACCGACGGACTTTCTGCCGATGAAGAAGCAGAAATGATAAGAAATGCTAGATTTCATAATGTAACAAGGCAAATAGAAGAATTATGAATGATATTTATTTGCTTGATACTAACATCTGTATATTCCTGCTAAAGAATAAGTATGGGATAAGGGAACATATACAAAAAATTGGACAGGAACATTGCTGTATATCTGTAATTACTTTAGCAGAACTATATTACGGTGCGGCAAAAAGCGACAGAAAAGATGAACGAATGAAAGATGTTGAACTTATTTCAAAAAATTTCATTGTACTACCAATAGACAATGCCATTGAAACATATGGTATAAACAAAGCATATCTTGAAAGCAAAGGTATGTCGATTGACGATTTTGATTTGCTGATTGGTTCTACAGCAACCAATTACAATCTCATTATGGTAACTGAAAATATAAAGCATTTTGAGCGTATTCCAAATATAAGAATAGAAAATTGGGTTGTACGATAGACTTATTTTCCAAAAACATTCCTCCATTTGCCTTCCATATTTCCAAAAACCTTACTTTTGCAAAAAAATTTTTTTGTATGGACGCAACGGAAAGAAAACAGATTATCGACCTTATTAAGAACGAGGTAGTTCCGGCAATCGGTTGTACCGAACCTGTAGCAGTGGCATTGGCGGTGGCAAAGGCTAAGGAAACTCTTGGCTCTGTTCCCGAACGCATCGAGGTTTACCTGAGCGACAATGTGCTGAAAAATGCGATGGGCGTTGGTATCCCCGGTACTGGAATGATTGGTCTGCCTATTTCTATTGCATTGGGTGCCTTGATTGGCAAGTCGGAATATGGACTCGAGGTGCTGAAGGATGTGAACGCCGACAGCATTGCCAAAGGCAAGCAGATGATTGACGAGAAGCGTATCGGCATAAAGCGCAAGACTGGAATCACCGAAAAACTCTACATCGAGGCAATTTGCTGTGCTGGAAACGATTCGGCCAAGGCTGTTATTGCTTGCGGACATACCAATTTCATTCACATTTCGCGCAACAATGAGATAATTTTTGAGAAAAAAGTTGACTCTTCGGAATGCAAAGATTCGGAATGTTGCCAGTTGAGCATGCGCAAAGTTTACGATTTTGCAACGACTGCACCTATTGACGAAATTTCTTTCATCCTCGAGGCTGGCAAGATGAACATGTCGATTGCAGAGGAATCGTTCAACAATAATTTTGGTCATACCTTGGGCAAAATGTTGCACGGACATCAGCACGATGCACTTTTCGGAAATGGAATTTTCAAGGATATAGTTTCCTATACCTCGGCTGCCTGTGATGCTCGTATGGCTGGCTGTCCGAGTCCGGTAATGAGTAACTCCGGTAGTGGAAACCAAGGTATTGCAACAACAGTTCCAGTGTGCATTTACGCCCGCGATACCCAACAGCCAGAAGAAAAACTTATCCGTGCCTTGATACTCAGTAACTTGACATCAATATACATTAAGCAGAGCCTTGGCCGTCTGTCGGCTTTGTGTGGCTGTGTGGTTGCATCTACAGGTTCGAGCTGCGGTATTACCTACCTGATGGGTGGAACCTACGAGCAGATTTGCTATTCTGTAAAGAATATGATTGCCAACATTACCGGTATGATTTGCGATGGTGCCAAGCCGAGTTGTTCGCTCAAGATTGCCACTGGAATTTCATCGGCTGCTTTTTCGTCGATGCTGGCAATGGAAAACCATTGCGTTTCGTGCGTCGAGGGTATTATCGACAACGATGTTGACGACTGCATCCGCAACCTTACTCTTATCGGCACCAGCGGCATGAACGAAACTGATCATTATGTATTGGACATAATGACTTCGAAGAAGTAGAAATTTATATTCTGTTTTTCGAATCAATAATTATTGTCACTGGACCGTCGTTCAGAAGTTTAATTTTCATGTCAGCACCGAATATGCCAGTAGCTGATGGTTTGCCTGTGAGTTTATCGGTAGTTTCGATGAATTTTTTGTAAAGTGGTTCTGCAATTTCTGGTCGTGCAGCGTCAATGTATGATGGTCGGTTGCCTTTCTTTGTTTTAGCATGCAGTGTAAATTGGCTTATAATCATTATTTCACCATTAATTTCAAGGCATGACTTGTTCATAACTCCGTCCTCGTCGTTGAAAATGCGGAGATTTACCATTTTGTTTACCAGCCACTCAATATCTTCGGTTGTATCGTCGTGGGTAATGCCCAAAAGTACGAGCAACCCCTGCCCTATTTTAGAAATTTCTTTACTATCAACAGTACATTTTGAATATTTCACTCTTTGAATTAGAATTTTCATATTTTTGAGTACTTAGTGTTTTGATTTATAGTGTTTTACAATTTGTTTCATGCGAAACAATTATTCCTTTTTAGGCGTTATTTATGTTATTATTTTTTTTGATTATTTATAATGTTAATTATCAATATTTTACGTATTGTTTCACATGAAACAATGTTTAGAATTCTTCGTTTCGACAGGCTCAACGGGCGGATGATTATTATACAAACAAATCTGTCATCTCAAACTTATCTCCATCGAATAGACCTTTGTCGCTTAATTTGAGACTTGGGATGACCAACAATGCCATAAATGAAAGAGTCATAAATGGTGATGCAAGTCGGCAACCGTTGCTCTTTACGATGTGGTTCATCCGGCTATACATATCACTGATGCGTTCACAACTTTGCTGTGTCATCAGTCCTGCAAACTCAAGAGGGAGGGTGTAATAGTCCATACCCTTTACATAACACATACCTCCTTTATTGTCGACTATTTCGTTTATTGCTTTTACAATATCTTCGTCGCTAACACCTACTGCAATTATGTTGTGACTGTCGTGAGCCACAGATGTCGCAATAGCACCTTCTGTAAGGCCAAACCCCTTGATAAATCCAATCTGCGGTTTTGCATCTTTGGAGTAACGGTTCAAAACTGCAATTTTAAGAATGTCACATTTTGTGTCTGAAACAATATTGCCATCCTCTACCCTAGCCTTCTCAATAATGCAATTTGTGAGCAATTCGTTTTCGATGATTTCAATTACCTTTATCTTTTTAGACTTTGGTTCTATTTTAACATCTGCTTCTGAAATTTTTTGAGCATTGAAATTGTTGATGGGTTGAATATTTTTTGTGCTGAATAAAATTCGACCATTCGAGTAAACCGTGTTACCATTAATTATTGTCTCTTGAATATTGAACGATTTCAAGTCATCAACAATTATCATGTCGGCGTAATCGTTTTCGCGGAGAAGTCCGATTGATAGGTTGTAATGTTTTACAGGATTTACACAGGCAGCATTTAGTAAGTCAAAAATGTCAATTCCGTACTTTATGCCCATTTTCAATATTTTGTTAATGTGTCCAAATTTTAAAAGGTCATCGGGGTGTGAATCGTCTGTTGAAAGCATTACCATTTTATTGAATTTAGAAATTAGAGGGTATAAAGCTTCAAAATTCTTTGCTGCCGAACCTTCGCGGATGAGAATATTCATTCCGTGGTTTATTTTTTCAATTGCCTCATCAATATCTCCGCACTCGTGGTCAGTGCTTATTCCTGCATCAATGTATTTTTTAAGTTTATCGCCTGTTACATGTGGCGCATGTCCATCAATTACAGCACCGTGTTTCTTTGCGACTTCTATTTTTGATAAAACTTCTGTATCATCGTATATTACACCTGGGTAATTCATCATTTCACCAAGCACTTTTAAGTTGTATTTAGTGAAAATCTTGTCGATTTTATCGGCATCAAGTGTAGCACCAGATGTCTCGAAAGTGGTTGCTGGAACACACGACGGCACACAGTTGAATGTCTTTAAAGGTGTTGATTCAGAGTTCTTTATCATGAAATCAATGCCTTTTTCACCAAGCACATTTGCAATTTCGTGTGGGTCGGTCACAACACCGATGGTTCCGTTCTTGACAGCAACCTTAGCAAATTCACTTGGAATCATCATTGTGCTTTCGATGTGTATGTGCGAATCGATTAAACCTGGTAGTATGTAAACATCACTTTTTGTTTCCTTAGGATTGATTTTTATTATTCTGTCGCCTTCGATAATTACTTCGCCCCTGAAGATTTTTCTATCGAAGAGATTCACAATGTTACCTTCTATTCTTCTCATAATCTTATTGTTATAATTGTTTCACATGAAACATTTAATTTTATTATCTTCCCATCAGCACCAACAGTACACTAATATCTGATGGTGAAACACCGCTAATTCGTGATGCCTGACCAATTGTGTGCGGATTAATTTTCATCAGTTTTTGTCGAGCCTCAGTCGAAAGTGAATTTACTTCAGCATAGTTAATCTTGCCTTCGATAACGATATTCTCCAGTCGCTTCAACTTGTCGGCTATGAGTTTTTCGCGTTCAATGTAGCCAGAGTATTTCAGCAGTATTTCGGCGGCATCAACAATCTCGTCCTTCTTCTCTCCAAAACCAGAAACTAGGTTGTTCAACTCTTCGTCGTATGGACATAAATCCTTGATTTTCACTTGTGGACGAGTGATAATATTGTTCATTTTTATGCTTTGTTTTAATTCAGAACTACCTAATTCTGAGAGCATAGCATTGATAGTTTCTGGCTTGCAACTCTGGTTGTTGCAGAAGTCAATAAGTTGGTCTCGCTTTGCAATTTTGTCTTCGTAAACTTTCAATCGTTCATCGGTTGCTAGGCCAATATTGTGTGACAATTCTGTAAGTCTGACATCGCAGTTGTCCTGACGGAGTAGTATGCGGAACTCTGCACGCGATGTGAACATTCTGTATGGTTCGTCAACTCCCTTAGTGATTAGGTCATCAATAAGAACACCAATGTAGGCCTGGTCGCGGTTGAGTGTGAATTCTGGTTTTTCGTTGATTTTTAAGTGTGCGTTTATGCCAGCGATAATCCCCTGCCCTGCTGCTTCTTCGTAACCTGTAGTGCCATTGATTTGCCCTGCAAAATACAGATTTTCAATAAGTTTAGTCTCCAATGTTGCTTTCAGTTGAGTAGGATGGAAAAAGTCGTATTCGATGGCATAACCTGGACGGAAAATCTTGGCATTTTCAAGACCTTTGATTTTACGCAAAGCATTGTACTGTACATCTATAGGCAACGACGACGAGAATCCATTGAGGTAAAATTCCACCGAGGTCTCCCCTTCTGGTTCGAGGAAAAGCTGGTGCTTGTCTTTGTCGGGGAAAGTTACAAGTTTAGTCTCGATGCTCGGACAGTAGCGCGGACCTATACTCTTTATAGTTCCATCGTAGAGTGGCGAGTCCTTAAGTCCTTGACGCAGAGTATCGTGAACTTCCTCGCTAGTGTATGTAATGTAGCAACTGCGCTGTTTTAGGAAATGCTGGTTGTAGTTGTGTAAATATGAGAACGGAATAATAGTTTCGTCGCCGCTTTGTTCCTGGAGCTCAGAGAAATCGATTGTACGACCATCTATTCTCACTGGTGTTCCGGTCTTCATGCGGTCGTATGTGAAACCAAGTTCGGCAAGGTTCTGTGTGAGTCCGACAGCTGCTGGTTCCGAGATTCGTCCGCCTTCAAAGTGGCTATGTCCTATGTGCATCAGACCGTTAAGGAAAGTACCAGTGGTGAGGATTACAGCTTTTGCATAAACTTTTATTCCGAGGTAGGTTTCTATTCCACAGACACGATTATTTTTCACAATTACCTTATTTACAGTATCTTGCAGAAACGAAACATTTTTTATCGCTTCGAGCTGGCTGCGCCATTCGGCACTGAAGACCATACGGTCGCATTGTGCGCGTGGACTCCACATTGCCGGTCCTTTCGACATATTGAGCATCCGGAACTGTATCATTGCCTTGTCGGTAACGATTCCCGAAAGTCCGCCAAGTGCATCTATTTCTCTGACAATCTGACCTTTGGCAACTCCACCCATTGCAGGATTGCATGACATCTGTGCAATTTTGTTCATGTCGATTGTCACGAGCAGCACCTTGCTTCCCATATTTGCCGCCGCTGCTGCCGCTTCGCAGCCTGCGTGTCCTGCTCCTACTACTATAATGTCGTAATTTTCAGTCATTTAATATATTTTACAATTTATCTCATTCAAACCGTCAAATGTAGTGAATAATGTGAGATGTTGATAATTAAGTTTTTAACGCAGAGATGTTGAAATAATATCATTACTAATAATAATGCCGATTGTACAGTTGTTTATTGTGCGCGACTTAATCGTCGCGAATAAACAAAAAATACTTTATATTTGCTTTTCAAAAATACAACTATGCCAAGAAATACAGACAAACGCCCATTACCTCAACAGCATAAGCGTAGCCATCATAACAACTACCATGGGCGCGGCATTTATATGATAACACTATGCACTGATGGACGTTTGCCTCTGCTTGGAACTCTAACTGGAGATAGTCCCGAAAATGCTGCTATATGCCCGTCGTCACTTGGATTGCAGGTGCTACAATGTTGGAACAATATTCCCTCTATTCAGAAGCAGTTCGCAAAAAAGAAAGCAGAGCGCACAGGTGCACCTTTTCAGAGGAAAATTTCACTTATAGCTTGCCAACTTATGCCAGACCATTTTCATGGGATTATCTTTGTTAGGAAAGAAATGGATATTTCCATTGGTGATGTAGTGAGAGGTTTTATGGTTGGTTGCACGAAGGCTTATAATGAACAAAATTCAGTAGAAGAAAAAAGTCCTATACCACTTAAGCCACTTTGGGAGAAGGGCTTTCACGATCGCATTTTGCTTTATGCTGGTCAACTTCAGAACATGATAGAATATGTCCGCGACAATCCTCGTCGTTTGTGGTTAAAGAAAAAGAAGCCAGAATATTTTGCGGTTCTACATGATGTGCATTGTAATGACCATTATTTTTCAGCGGTTGGCAACATTTTACTATTGGACAATCCCTTGTGTGCTGTTCATGTGCGAAGTCGCTTTTCGGAAGAAGATGCCCGTAATTATATGAACGACTGTATTGTTACTGCGAGAAAGGGTGCAGTCCTAATAGGTGCATTCATCAGCCCAAAAGAGAAACAAATTCTTGAAGTTGCTTTAAAAGAAGGGCTTCCTGTTATCGTTTTGTTGCCTCATGGTTTATCAGAGTTTTATAAGCCAGTTGGCATGTTTATGGAAGCGTGTGCACAAGGTAAGATGCTTTTCCTAACTGAAGCTTCTGCGGAAGAAAGTCCGCGTAAAAGAATTTCAAGAGAAGAATGTCAAAAGCTCAACACAATTGCAGAAGAAATGATGGAATGGACAATGGTAAGTGATATGGAATAATGGAAATGGTGTGGCATATAGGGGTGACGAGTACGTCGCTCAAGAAGACAAAACAAAAAAATCTTCAAAAAAGTTTTCCTGAAATTAGTAAATAGTTATAACATTCAAGTATTTTTGCGACAAGTAAATAATGATATGATGAAAAGAATTATTTTTATTGCGATTGCTTTTTTGTTTGTTACGGCCAATAGTTTTTCCCAGATTACTCCCGTGAAAATCACCAAGAACGCAAACCGTTTTCATTACGAAGTTTACGATTATGGTACATCTATTGATACTTCGGTTATGGAGATTGTTTTACAAAAATCTGTATATCAAATTGTTTCGGAAGAAAAGGAAGGCAATTTCGTGCCAGGTTACGCAAGCACAGCAACATTTGTAAACTTTGACCTCGACAGCACTTTTTCGCGTGCTACATTTTCGGACAACGAGCGCTACGAGGTGGCATCCAAATTCAGCCGTACCGACATCGACTATGAAACCGCAAAAGCCAATGGATTAACTTGTTACACGTGTAACATCAATAGCAACAAGCTAGAATTCTTTGTGCAGGATTATCAGTACGACTTGAATCCCACTCCGTATTACGGACGTTTCAAGGGCGTAGTTGTGGCGTTCCGTCGCAATGGTCAGACATATTTGCAACTGACAGAAACTTCTTTCGACAAGAATGTTGGTAAAATAATGTCAGATAATGCTAATTATCAGCGTGTTACTTCGCGCCAACTATCGCAACTGAAAAAGGACAAGCTTGTAATCACCACGCGCATTTTCGACGATGTGCAACTTAGTTGGGGCAAGAAAAACGACCATATCGATGGCGACTATCGCGTTAATGTTCCTTTCGACAGCGTGTTGCATTATGCTGGCGGAACGCTTGCACTCAAGCGCATTCGTCTGCCCGAACTGCCAAGCCACTACCAGACTTTCATCGAACTGCATCAGCGTAGCAACGGCGATGCCTACGACCGCACTGGCAGCGTATTTGTAATTCCAGGAGCAGGACAGGGGTTGTGTCCAAATTTCTTTGATGGCATCAACAACCACCCCGACTCGCTACCGATATTCGTTGGAAAGGATGGTCAGACATATCAGGGAATAATGCCTGCGGTAAGCGGTCTCGAGCAATATAAGATTTCGTCGATGATGTATGTTCCGCCTGTTGAACTGATGCGTTTCTTCACGCCTTTCGGTGTTGGGCATTTCAACGACCGCGTACAGATTGAAGGTCTGGAGTGGGCCGACGAAACCTATTACAAGCAGGATGTTACCGACCTTGCTTCGTTGCTTCGCGGAGAGGTGTGGATTGGCGTTTGGATTGGCAACTACGATGGTGGCGGTCATAAGGTTACACTCGACTTAAAGTCTTATCCCGAAAGCGAATTTTGGGACAATGAAACCGATGGCAGTAGGTGCATACCGCTGTTCAACACCTGCAATGTGCTCGAGATGGCTGGACAGAATTACGGAAAACTCTTTGCTACCGACAGTCTTACGGTTGATGTTTATATTCCTGAGGCAAAAAGTGTTCGGTTGCGTTACATCAGCACCGGACATGGCGGATGGGAGGGAGGCGATGAGTTTAATCCCAAGGCTAACACAATCTTAATCGACGGAAAACCAGCATTTACGCATACGCCATGGCGCGAGGATTGCGGTTGCTACCGTAGGTTTAATCCCGTAAGCGGAAACTTCTGGAATGGACTGTCGAGCAGCGACTATTCGCGAAGCGGCTGGTGTCCAGGAACTGCCACTCAACCTGTTTATTTCGACCTTAGCCATTTGCCGGTAGGCAAGCATACCATTACCGTTGCCATTCCGATGGGCGAACCGCAGGCAGGAAGTTTCAGTCATTGGGCAGTAAGCGGAGTGTTGATAGTGGAGTAGGGGAGGTATTAAAGTTTATATTCCATTTTGGTATATTCCGATCCGAATGCCACAATTTTTTCAATTGGAGAAAAACCGAGTTGGGCATAATATTCCTGCAAGCGAATGTGTGATTTTTCTACTAGA
>CADARW010000001.1 GCA_902790405.1 uncultured Bacteroidia bacterium | reverse complement strand
AACTCTTAACTCCTAACTTTTAATTATCTTTGTCCCATGCAAAACAAACTCATCGACGAATCGATACAGCAGTTCATGACACTGCCTGGAATAGGACGCAAGACCGCCCAACGCTTCGTGCTACACCTGCTGCGCAAATCACTCGACGACGTCACCAACTTCACCGAAACAATTCAGCGCATGAAGGAGAACATCAAGTTCTGCCACGTGTGCAACAACATCTCCGAAAACGACATCTGCGAAATCTGCGCTAACCCAAACCGCGACCACACAACCGTATGCGTTGTCGAAAACATCAACGACGTGATGGCAATCGAAGCCACAGCACAATACAACGGCACCTACCACGTGCTTGGCGGTGTAATTTCGCCTATGGACGGCATCAGCCCAACCGACCTTCACATCGCCGACCTCGTAGAACGGGCATCCTCCGGCGAAATCAACGAAATTATCCTCGCCCTGCCAACTACCATGGAAGGCGAAACAACCAACTACTACATAAATAAAAAACTGCTGTCAACCGGCGTAAAGGTAACCGTAATCGCCAAGGGTATCGCCGTAGGCGAAGAACTGCAGTACACCGACGAAATCACACTGTCGCAGGCAATCAAAAACAGAAAACCATTCGAATAAAAGAGGCTGACAGGCGAAAAGGCTGGAAGACGAAAAAAAGAAATCTGTACAGACGCAATTTATTGCGTCTCATTATATACTGCAACGCATACGCAATTTTCTTTTTTTCTTAAAACCCATCTCGATTTCCAAATTAAATTTTATATTTGCAAATTGATATTTTATGTTTCATCATCAAAATTGGCTCAAATGAAAAACATACTGAAAATCACGGCAATAATAATAGCACTCGTAGTGCTGTCCGTCAACGCATTCTCGCAAAAAGGCAAAGACAGAGCTGGACTCGACGCACAGTTTCTCGTTTCTTCGTACGAAATAACCGCTGGCGAATGCGTTTACTTCACCGACATGACTACTGGCAACCCAACTCACTGGCAGTGGACATTCGAAGGTGCACAAACAACAACATCAAACGAACAGCACCCACAAAATATATGCTACTACTACCCAGGCACATATTCGGTAATCCTTGAAGTTCAGAACGGAGCAATGGTCAACACCGAAGTTATACCCGAGTGCATCACAGTGCTTCCAAACACCGAAACGCCAATTGCCGATTTCACCGCCAACTTTACGACAATTCCCGAAAATAGCATAGTGCAGTTCACAAGCCTGTCGCAAAACGGACCGTTCGTAACATACCAGTGGTCGTTCGAAGGCGGTATGCCATCGACATCGACAGATGAACGCCCAACGCCTATCACCTATCCGCATGCGGGACAGTACAACGTCGAACTTACCGTTACCGACATGAACGGCAACAGTGACACCGAAACGAAAAACTTCTATATCAACGTTGTTCCCGAAGCAACCACACGTCCCGAAGCCAACTTTATGGCCGACAGGACATACATTGCTCCAGGCGATGCCATCAACTTCACCGATCGAAGCCTCGGAACGCCATACATCTGGCACTGGTTCTTCGAAGGCGCTGTTCCAACAACATCAAACGTACAAAACCCAACTGGAATTATGTTCCCTATGCCAGGCACCTACGATGTTGAACTCGTTATCGAAAGTAGCTTGGGACTCGATACTTTACGCCGCGAAAACTATATCACCGTTGCCAATACCGACCCATGCGTGGCAATCCCCGAAGCCGACTTCAAGGCTACACCACGTCTTATCCGCTCAGGCACAAGAGTTTACTTCGAAGACCTATCAACAAATAACCCGACTGCATGGGCATGGGAATTTGAAGGAGGTTATCCAACCACCGCCGCAACAGCCAATATTATTAATGGTATCGAATACAACGCAGCAGGTTTCTACGATGTTTTCCACTCTGTTTCAAACGAATGCGGTGTAACATCGATTACAAAGGAAGACTATATAATGGTATTCTCGGGACCTGTGCCTCAATACTGCGACACAATATCAAACATTCGTCCAAACGAAATTCCTAGCAACCCGCTAGTTAGCGGTTCATGGGGATTCGTAGGCGGACACAACGGACAGAGAACCAAAGTTTACGCCGACAAATTTAACCAATATTCTTTCGAGAGGGTTGACGCAATAATTGTCCCTGTTTTCAAATCGCAAGCAGGCACTTACAATTCGTATGTAACGTTCTACATCTGGGACGGAAACACACAGACTCCCGAATCTATTCTTGCCGAAAAGAAAATTTACCTGCGCGACATTCCCGAAAATTACAACTACGTTGTCGAATTCGACGACCCTGCAATCATCGATGGTCCTTTCTATGCAGGATACAAAATAAACTACAACGGAACTAACCAAAATGGCGAAGGCGACTGGTTTGTAGTAAGCATTGCCCCAAATAGAAGCGAATCTGGCTCCAACACCTTGTATGTGAAGAGTGGAGACGAATGGCTAACCGCTTTCGAGAAGTTCGGAATCAGAACGTCAACAGCAATACGCCCCGTAACTTGCATCGTCGACATCGAGGACTATGCTGCCGACCACGATATAAGCATCTACCCTAACCCAGCCAGCAGCATTGTCAACATCAACCTTGGCACCGTTGAATATGGCAAGGACATAACCATCGACATCTACGACATGCTCGGTCGCAAAGTCGCTACACAAAACACCAACAGCAGTGAAGGCAGCATCGAGCTGAACGTAAGCGACTACAGCGAAGGCTTGTATTTCATAAAGATGAACATCGACGGACACAGCGTAACCGAAAAGGTTCTTATTGCAAGGTAATGGCAGAAGAAAAAACGGCTACACCGCCTACAATAACAATCTACACCGATGGCTCATCGCGCGGAAATCCTGGTCCAGGCGGATACGGAATCGTACTCATGAGCGGAAAATTCCGTAAGGATGTAGCCTGCGGATTCCGCCGTACCACCAACAACCGCATGGAACTGCTCGGTGTCATCACTGCCCTCGAAATGCTGAAAATTCCAAATTCGAACGTTACAATCTACACCGATTCCAAATACGTTGCCGACGCAATAAACCAAAACTGGATTTATGGCTGGATAAAAAAAGGGTTCAACAAGGTTAAGAATCCCGACTTATGGTCAAGATTTGTTCGTATATACAAGCAACACAACGTAAAGTTCGTCTGGGTAAAAGGCCACGCCGACAATCCATACAACAACCGTTGCGACCAGCTTGCCGTTGCCGCCGCCACTGGCGCCAACCTGCTCGTAGATGAGTATTTCGAGTCAACCGAAACCAACAACTCTCTCGGTCTATAGCAATGCAAACACTCTGCGACATATTACATATCGAGCATCCCATAATCATGGCTCCGATGTTCCTCGTCAGTAACGAGGAAATGGTTGTCGCTGCACTCCAATGTGGAATTACTGCCGCCATCCCGGCCGCCAACTACCGCAAAAAAGGCGAAATTGCCACCGCAATCGCCAGCATCAAGGCAAAAACAGACAAGCCTTTCGGAATAAACCTTGTGGTAAACAAGTCGAACACGCGCTACAAGCAGCAACTTGCCGAAATAGTTGAAGCCAAACCTGCATTCATAATCACATCGCTTGGAAGTCCCAGGCAGGCAATAGAAATTGCCCACGCAAACGGCATCAAGGTTTTCTGCGATGTGGTAGATTTAAAGTTTGCACAAAAAGTCGAAAGTCTTGGTGCTGATGCAATTATCGCAGTCAACTCGCTTGCTGGCGGACATTCAGGAATGCTCACTCCCGACGAATTAATGCCCAACCTAGTCGACAACTGCCACATACCTATTATATATGCAGGTGGCATAGCCCGCAAGCAGGATGTTGACAAGGCATTGGGAATGGGTGCGGCAGGAGTTTCGGTAGGCACCATATTCATTGCCAGCGACGAATGCAAGGTTTCGGACGAATACAAAAAGGCCGTCGTCGAATACGGAGCCAAGGACATTGTAATGACGCGCAAACTTTCGGGCAGTCCGACGGCAGTGATAAACACCCCCTACTTGCAACAGATTGGCAACAAGCCAAACATCTGGGAACGGCTTATAAATAGCAATTCTGCTTTAAAGAAGTTTGCCAAGTCGGTAATGATGAAGGCCGGAATGAAAAAACTCTACGACTCAGCATTCAAGGCAACCTACAAGACAGTATGGTGCGCAGGTGTTGCAATAGAGCACGTACACGAAGTAAAGCCGATAAAGGAAATAATTGCTGGGCTTACGGAATAATCAAAAATCGTAAATCGTACTTCGTAAATATTTCTTACTTTTGCGCCATAATATATAATAGGTGTTATTGTCGCTGATACATATTACCATCATTGATGTTATCGACATTCTCATTGTCGCATTCCTGCTGTACAAACTCTACCAGATGATTAAAGGTACGGCAGCCATGAAGATTTTCTTCGGAATTGCCATTGTATATCTTGTGTGGCTGATTGTAAAGGCTCTCAAGATGGAACTTGTGGAATCGATTATGGGACAAGTAATTGGCGTTGGTGTTATTGCGCTGATTGTAGTTTTCCAGCAGGAAGTAAGACAGTTCCTACTTATGCTTGGCGACAAATATTTTAAGCGGGGCTTTCTTGTCGGCAAGGTGAAACTGCGCAACGACTTTTCGCTCGAAGCTGTCGAAAGCATAGTGCAGGCATGTATGGAAATGTCGGAAAGCAAAACTGGCGCTCTTATCGTAATAACTCGCGAAACATCGCTGCAAACAATCATCCAGACTGGCGAAACCGTAAACGCCGACATCAACACCCAGCTAATCAAGGCAATATTCTACAAAAACGCTCCACTCCACGACGGAGCAATGATAATTGAGAAAAATAGGATTGTCGCTGCAAAGTGCATTCTGCCAGTATCACAAAACCCCAACCTGCCAAACGAATATGGTCTGCGCCACCGCTCCGGACTCGGCATTTCCGAGACCTCCGACGCATTGGTAATCATCGTATCGGAACAGTCGGGCAACATTTCAATAGCCCAAAACGCACAAATACACAAGGCATCGGGACGCGACTACCTGAAAAAAGCAATCCTCGCCTACCTGCGCAAAAAAACTGAAAACAAAAAGGAACACAAGGCAGAAAAAGATGCCGATAAGGCATTTGAAGATTCAAAGATTTGAAAATTTAAAGATTCAACAATTTGAAAATTGTAGCGACGCAATGATTTGCGCCGTTAGAAATAATTTGCGCAAAATATAATGCATTGCGTCTGTACAATCGAATATATTATTTGAAGTTCAATGGCTGATGCCGTTTGAAAATATAGGCATTTTCGACTGTACGCCTACTCTACTGCAAGCCTTTTTCTATTAACAAAACTTTAACCACAGAAAACGTTTTCACTACACAAAAGTTTTCTAATTTCGCGCCATTATTTAACGGACACTTTATGATAGAAAAGGAAACCATATTGGAAGAGGTCGCAAAGATGTTCAACGCCAACGGTATCAAGTCGGTAACTATGGACAGCATATCGATGGACATGAAAATATCGAAGCGAACTCTCTACGAAATTTTCAAGGACAAGGACGACCTTGTGATGCAGGTAATGCAGCACGAGATGAAAAAGGCCGACGAAAAAATCAAAAAAATCATTTCCGAAAGCGACAATGTGCTCGATGCTATCTTCAGCATTGCCGAGGAGAAGGTACAAGCCAGCGCAAAATCGAAGACTAATCCCAAGACATTGGAGGATTTGATAAAATACCACCCAGCAATATACTCGTCTGCCTATAAGAAAATCAGAGAAGAAACCTATACCACAATATTCAAGCTTATTGAACGTGGCAAAATTGAAAACTACTTCAAAAAAGATGTGGATACCGACATTCTGATTTTCACACTACAGAAACTTGTCGAAATCTACGAAAACGAACAGGAATTTGTCAAGAGCAAGCCTCCAGTAGCTTTCCATCACACTCTTACAATTCCAATACTGCTCGGAATATCAACACCTCAGGGACAGGAAATAATTAACGAAAAGGTAAAGAAACTCATAAAAAGCAAAGATAACAAATGAGAAGAATTGCATTAATTACAACCGCAGTGCTTATGCTGCTGTCGGCTGCACATTCATTTGCACAAAACGAAGACGGAGCGTTATCAATTTCGCTAAAATCGGCTCAGGACTACGCAGTTGAGCACAACAAGACATTGAAAAACTCAAGTCTCGACATCCGCAAGGCCGAAGCCGCCAAATGGGGCACAATAGCTTCAATGCTTCCGCAAGTCAGCGCAAGCCTCGGATACTCAAACTATTGCGGATACGAAATGAATCTCGGTCCAATGTCAATGTCGATGCCGGCAACTGGAACCCTCGGAATTACCGCCTCGGTAGCTCTTACAGGACAGCAAATAATTGGCATACAAATGGCCGAAATGTCCAAAACCCTCGCCGACATTACTACCCAGCAGTCCGAAGACGAAATACGCTACCAGGTGGCAAAGATTTACATGTCGATTCTTGTGATGCAGAACACCACCGAATTGCTTGAACGCAGTCTCGAAAACCTTGAAAGCCTGCAAGAAACAACACAAAATGCCGTTGATGTTGGCGCCGCCGAACAAACCGATGCCGACAAGCTGATGGTTCAGGTTCTGTCGCTCCGCACAAGCATAAGCTCGACAAATAGGTCGCTCGAAATGCTCGAAAACTCAATGCGCCTGCAACTTGGCTGCGGTGTAAATACAAAACTCACTCTCACCCAGACTGTTGACGACATTCTGAAGCCCGAAGCAATTCTCGCTCTGCAAAACGAAACCTTCAATGTGGAGAACAACTACAACTACCAGTTGCTCCAAGAAAACTCAAAACTGCTCAAGAAGCAGATTGACCTCAAAATTATGGGTTATGTCCCGACCTTGAGCGCATACTACCAGTATTCGGGAAGAACATATTTCGGAAAGAAGGAAGGTTTCAACATGACGCCTCCAAACCTCATCGGTCTTACGCTTAATGTCCCGATATGGAGCAGCGGAAAGACTTGGTCGGATGTGAAGCAGGCAAAAATAGAATACGAGAAGTTCCAGAACACCATCGAAACAACCCGCGATGCCCTCCTCGTTCAGGAACGCCAGCTGCGCTACAATGTAACCTCAAACTACGAAACCTACGAGGCTCAGAAACTTAACCTCGAAGTCACCGAACGTGTGTTTACCAATGTTTCGAACAAGTTTGAACACGGAATGGCATCAAGCCTTGAGCTCACAACCGCAAGCAGCGACATCATTTCGGCACAGAGCAACTACATTTCGGCCGTGCTGAACCTCGTGAACGCACAGATAGAATTTGAACAACTGTTGAATAGAAAATAAGTCAAAACAATGAATATAAAGAATTTGATAGGTGTTGCCTTAATCGCAGCAATGATGCTGACGGCAACTGGATGCAAAGAGAAGAAAGAAGAGACAAATGTTGCCAATGTTCAGGAAGAAAAGACGGAATTGGTTTCGGTACAGACACTTGCAAAGGAGACTATCTCCAAGAGCATAAGCATCTCGGCAGTGTTGCAGCCATACGAGACTATGAACATTTCGCCGTCGGTAACAGGTATCATAAAGAAGATAAATGTTGATGTGGCATCGCGTGTCAGCAAAGGTCAGACACTTGTGCAGATGGACGAAACGCAGTTGAAAACCACTCGTTTGCAGTTTGCCAACCTCGAAAAGGAACTTGGTCGCGTAGAAGCCTTGCTAAAGAGCGGAAGCGTATCGCAGCAGACCTACGACCAGACCAAGGTGCAGTACGACCTTACAAAGGAAAACCTTGAATTTCTCGAAAAGAACACTTATGTAAAGGCAGATTTTTCGGGTGTAATTTCGGCAAAGAACTTCGAGTCGGGCGAACTGTACAGCGGAATGCCAATACTTACATTGATACAGATTAACACGCTGAAGGCAATAGTAAACATTCCCGAAGCCTACTTCCCAATGATAAAGACCGGAACAAAAGTTCAACTCAGTTCCGACATCTACAAGGGACGCACTTTCGAAGGAACAATCGAAATCATCTACCCGACAATTGACCCCAATACCCATACTTTCCAGGCAAAGGTTAGAATTCCGAACGCAAAGGAAGAACTTCGCCCAGGTATGTACATGAGCGTAAACATCGACCTCAACAACATCGAAGCAATAATCGTTCCATATCAGTCGGTACTGAAACTGCAAGGTGCAAACGAAAGGTATGTGTTCATCAACAACGACGGCTATGCAAAGCGCATTGTTGTTGAAATGGGCAAGCGTTTCGACGACAAGATTGAAATAATATCAGACGAACTTAAGGAAGGCGACGAACTTGTTGTTGTCGGTCAGGCAAAACTCGTCGATGGCGTAAAACTTAACATTTCCAAATAAAGCAGAAAGGACAAGACGATGAGTATCTACAAAACCGCAATACAAAAACCTATCACTACGGGACTTATCTTTGTCGCCGTAATTGTGATGGGCTTGTTCTCGCTGTCGCGACTGCCAATCGACCAGTTCCCCGAAATCGACCCGCCGTATGTTACCATTATGACAACATATCCGGGTGCAAACGCCAGCGAAATCGAAACCAACATAAGCAAGATTCTCGAAAATGCACTTAACTCCGTCGATGGACTTAAAAACTTGTTTTCCACCTCGAAGGATAACCTTTCCATTGTAACGCTCGAATTTGAGTGGGGAGTCAACATCGATGATGTGATGAACGACATCCGCTCCTATGTCGATTTGGTTTACGACAATCTGCCCGACGGTGTAAGCCGACCAATGATTATCAAGTTGAACTCGAGCGCAATGCCAATCATGCAGCTCGGATTCACCGCTGAGGAAAGTTATGCCGGCTTGGACAAAATATTGGAGGACAATGTAGTAAATACGCTGAACCGCATCGATGGTATCGGAAACATATCGCTTTCGGGAGCCCCCGACCGTTATGTGTATGTTGACCTTGACCCCAACCAGCTCGACGCCTACAACCTTTCGGTTGAAGTAGTCGGAAATGCAATTGCAGGCAACAACCTCAACCTTGCATCGGGAACCGTGAAGATGGGAAAGGAACAGTACCAGCTCCGCGTTGAAAGTGAATACATTGAAAGTTCCGAAATCAACAACATAGTTGTAACAACCACCCCCGACGGCAAGCAGGTTTTCGTCCGCGACCTTGCAACAGTGCGCGATACCATCAAGGACCTGTCGCTCGACGAAAGAATAAGCATCCTCGAAGACGGTCAGGAAGTTCTCGGAAAGGAAGGCGTTCGTTTGCAGATAAGTAAGCAGACAGGAGCAAACACCGTGGAAATATGTAAAAAGGTGAACGAGGAAATGGAAAAGATTATGAAAATCCTTCCTCCCGACATCAAATGTACTGTAATCCGCGATGGTTCAATCGAAATCAAGAATGCAATCTTCGGTCTTGCCGACTCAATATTCTACGCTTTGCTGTTCGTGGTACTGGTTGTGCTAGTATTCCTCGGCAACTGGCGTTCTACATTGATTATCAGCTTGACAATTCCTATTTCGCTTATCGTTTCATTCATCTACCTGCTCATGGCCGACAGCTCGCTCAACATAGTCTCGCTTGCGTCTCTTACCATTGCAATCGGTATGGTGGTGGATGATGCTATCGTTGTACTTGAAAACATTACCAAGCACATCGAACGAGGCTCAAGCCCGCGCGAAGCTGCAATTTACGCAACCAACGAGGTATGGGTTTCGGTTATCGCAACCACCCTTGTTATCGTTGCCGTGTTCGTCCCGCTGACAATGCTTACCGGTATGGCTGGTATCATGTTCAAGGAACTCGGATGGATTGTTACAATAGTAGTCTGCACCTCAACGGCAACAGCTATCACGCTTATCCCGATGCTTTGTTCAAAGATGTTGAAGGCCAACAAGTTCTTCGTCAACAAGGAGGAAGAAAAGGAATATCTTGCAAAGCAGAAGAAGAAAATTTTCTCTCACAAGAATACTATCGGCAAGCTGTTCGACAAGATTGACCTCTGGTATTCTAAACTGCTCCGCGTATGCCTCGACCACAAGCTTGTCACCATGCTCATTGCTCTTGCAATATTCGTAGTTTCGCTGATTCCGTTTACCAACGGCACAATCGGAACCGACTTCATGCAGCAGCAGGATAACGGCAATATGTCAATCAAGATTGAACTCCAGCGTGGTACCAGAATCGAGGAAACCCTGAAGACTGCCCGTAGAATAGAGTGCCGCATTCACGAACTTATCCCCGAAACAAAGGTTATCTCTACCTCGGCAGGTTCGAACGACGAATCAAGTATTTCGGCATTGTTCTCGGGAACAACCAACAACAAGATCAACATGACGGTTCGTACCTCGAAGAAGTACGAGCGTAAGCGCACAATCTTCGAAATGGCCGAAATTATCCGTGAAGAACTGAAGAGTTACCCCGAAATCATCAACTACTCGGTTTCGACAAGCAGCGGCGGCGGTGGCGGTATGGGCAACAACAATGTTTCGGTTGAAATCTACGGATACGACTTCGACGAAACCAATATCCTTGCCAACGAGTTGAAACACAAGTTCAAGGAATTGCCGTCGGCACGCGACGTGACCATCAGCCGTGAGGAAGACCGTGCTGAACTTCAGATAGTTTTCGACAAGGAAAAGCTTGCACGCCACGGACTTAGCACCTCACAAGCTGCAATGTATGTACGCTACCGTGTAAACGGAATGACTGCCGGATTCCTAAAGGAAGACGGCGAGGAATACGACATTGTAGTAAGGCTAAAGGAGGAATTCCGCAATAGTCTCACCGACATCGAAGAACTTACAATCATGAGCCCGAGAGGCGAAAAGATAAAGTTGAGCGAACTTGCCGAAATAAGCGAATACTGGTGTCCTCCAAACATCGAGCGCAAGAACCGCCAGCGTTACCTTACCGTCAGCGTAACACCTTACAACGCTTCGTTGGGCGACCTCGCAAAGGATGTTCAGGGAGTTATCGACCAGACAAATATTCCGCTCGGCATCTCAACACGACTTGGCGGTTCGTACGAAACCCAGCAGGATACCTTCAAGGATATGGTTACCCTGGCACTGCTCATCATGATGTTGGTTTACATTGTTATGGCATCGCAGTTCGAATCATTCTCCAAGCCGTTCATCATAATGATGTCAATCCCGTTCGCAATTACCGGTACTATCCTCGCATTGCTTATTACGGGCACAACTCTCGATATGATGGGTGCATTGGGCTTGATACTTCTTATTGGTATCGTTGTCAAGAACGGTATCGTGCTTGTCGATTACATCAACCTTATGCGCGACCGTGGCTACGAACTTAAGGAAGCAATTGCACTTTCGGGACAGTCGCGTCTGCGTCCAGTGCTTATGACGGCATTCACCACAATCCTCGGTATGGTGCCAATGGCAATGAGTACCAGCGAAGGCTCCGAATTGTGGCACGGCATGGGTGTTGTAGTAATCGGCGGTCTTACCGTATCGACCTTCGTAACCTTGATTGTCGTTCCGGTGCTTTACGCAATCTTCTCGCGCAAGGGCGAACGCGACGACCAGGCTAAGCTCCGCAAGACATTCGTATTCATGGACATCAACAATGCCGACTACGAATACCTTGACAAGGAAGAAGAAAACATGGAGGTTGTAATTAATCAGAATGAAGAACCTAAAAACGATTAGCAATGAAATCAGTATTCATAGTATATAACCAAGCAAACACCGAGCGTGTTGAATATATTCTTGATGCGCTGAACATCAGAGGTTTCACATATTGGGAGAATGTGCAGGGACGAGGCACAAAGATAGGCGAGCCCCGCCGTGGCACTCACACCTGGCCGGAAATGAATTCAGCCATTATGACCGTTGTTCCCGACGAAAAAGTTCCCGAACTTCTCGAAACAGTCAAGAAACTCGACAACAGAAATCGTGAAGTCGGTGTAAAGGCTTTTGTGTGGAACATCGAGCAGATGATATAAAAGGAAAACAAAATAAGTAGAAAGAGCGAAGGTTTTTGCCTTCGCTCTTTTGTTATGCATTTATTCTATCGTAATAAACCCCGAGAATCAGATGCTGAAACAAGTCCAGCATGACATTCTCGGGGTTTACTCTATGATTGTATTCTTGGATTATTCCAATCCAGCAATCTGTTCCTTCAGAATCTTAATTTTTGTTTCGGCATCGCTTTGTTTCTTGCGTTCTTTGTCGATTACAGCCGCAGGTGCGTGGCTTACGAAATTCTCGTTCGAGAGCTTCTTCATTACCGATTCAAGGAAACTTTCGGTGTAGGCAAGTTCTTCACGCAACTTCTTCAATTCTTCGTCCTTGTTAATAAGGTTGCCAACAGGAATGAAATATTCGTTCTTGTTAACGATGAAACCTGCTGCCATCGGAAGTTTTTCGGCAATAGTGTCAATCTTTTCCATGTTGCAGAGTTTCATAATAACGCAGTCGAGTGCATCGTAGTACTTTTCGTGCTTGATAACCGACATTGTAAGCTTTTCCTTCTGCGGAATGTTCTTTTCCTTTCTTACGGTACGGATATTTGCAACAACTTCCTTGGTAAGTTCAAAACCAGCAAGCATATTGGCATCGACAGGCATTGCCTTTGGCAAATTTGCAACAACAATGCTTTCGCCTTCCTTGCGTTCGGCTATCGACTGCCAGATTTCCTCGGTGATGAACGGCATGAACGGATGCAACAGAAGAACCAGCTTCTCGAAGAAACCTATTGTCGCATCGTAGGTCGTACGGTCGATTGGCTGTCCGTATGCCGGCTTGATAAGTTCGAGGTACCATGCCGAAAATTCGTCCCAGAACAACTTGTAAACTCTCATCAAGGCTTCCGAAATGCGGTACTTCGAGAAATCCTCGTCAAGGTCGGCAATGGTTTCGCTGAGCTTCGAGTTGAACCAGTCGACAGCAACCTTTGCTTCAGCAGGCTGTTCAATATCGGCGACATTCCAGCCCTTTACAAGACGGAGTGCGTTCCAAATCTTGTTGTTGAAGTTACGTCCCTGCTCGCACAAAGCCTCATCGAAAAGAATGTCGTTTCCAGCAGGAGCCGAAAGCATCATACCCATACGAACGCCATCGGTGCCATACTTGTCCATGAGTTCAATCGGGTCGGGCGAGTTGCCAAGCGACTTCGACATCTTACGTCCGATCTTGTCGCGAACGATACCTGTGAAATACACATTCTTGAACGGCATCTGACCTTTATATTCGTAGCCAGCCATAATCATTCGGGCCACCCAGAAGAAAATAATATCGGGAGCGGTTACAAGGTCTGATGTCGGATAATAGTATTTGATTTCCTCGTTGTCGGGATTGTTGATGCCGTCGAAAAGCGAAATAGGCCACAACCACGATGAGAACCAAGTGTCCAAACAATCGCTATCCTGACGCAAATCGCTCATTGTAAGGTTGTTGTCGCCAGTCTTTGCTTTCGCTTTTTCGAGTGCGAGTTCTGGAGTTTCGGCAACAACATAACCGCCCTTTGGCAGGAAGTATGCTGGAATCTGATGTCCCCACCACAACTGACGGCTGATGCACCAGTCCTTGAGGTTTTCCATCCAGTGACGGTATGTGTTCTTGTACTTTGCAGGATAGAACTTGATGTCGTCGTTCATAACAGCATCGAGGGCTGGTTTTGCAAGGTCTTGCATCTTGAGGAACCACTGCATCGAAAGCTTTGGCTCGATAGCAACATTTGTACGCTCCGAGTAGCCAACCTTATTTGTGTAGTTTTCAACCTTTTCGAGAAGTCCAGCATTCTGCAGGTCGATTTCGATCTGCTTGCGTACTGCAAAACGGTCCATGCCAACATACAAACCTGCCGCCTCACTCAAAGTACCATCATCATTGAAGATGTCTATGCTTTCAAGGTTGTACTTTTCTCCAAGCATATAGTCGTTGACATCGTGAGCCGGCGTAACCTTCAAGCAACCAGTACCAAACTCTATATCAACATATTCGTCCTCAATTACAGGAATTACGCGGTTTACGAGCGGAACGATCACCTTTTTACCCTTCAAGTGGGTATTTTTCGGGTCGTTGGGGTTGATACACATTGCAGTATCACCCATTATTGTTTCGGGACGAGTGGTTGCAACGATAGCGTAACCGTCTTCGCCTTCAATCTTGTAGCGCAGGTAGTAAAGTTTTCCGTTCTGTTCCTTGTAAACTACTTCCTCGTCGGACAGAGCCGTCTTTGCCTGCGGGTCCCAATTGACCATACGAACGCCACGGTAAATCAGCCCCTTGTCGTAAAGGTCGCAGAAAACCTTGATAACGCTCTTCGAGCGCTTTTCGTCCATAGTGAAAGCGGTACGGTCCCAGTCGCACGAAGCACCGAGCTTGCGAAGCTGCTGAAGGATGATACCACCGTGTTCGTGAGTCCAGTCCCAAGCGTGCTTGAGGAATTCGTCGCGGCTGAGGTCGGTTTTCTTTATGCCTTGCTGAGCAAGTTTGTTGACCACCTTTGCTTCGGTTGCAATGGATGCGTGGTCGGTACCGGGCACCCAGATTGCATTCTTTCCCGACATGCGGGCACGGCGGACAAGAATATCCTGGATAGTATTGTTGAGCATGTGTCCCATGTGGAGGATTCCCGTAACGTTTGGCGGCGGAATCACGACAACGTAAGGTTCACGGTTATCGGGTTCCGAGTGGAAGAACTTATGTTCTGTCCAGTAGTCGTACCATTTCTTTTCAATCTCTTGCGGTTCGTATTTGGCTGATAATTCCATATTGAAATATTTACAATTTTAAGGGCGCAAATTTAATGTTTTTAAAGGTTATTTGGAATATTTTTTTGAAATGAAAAAATACCCTGTTGAGCCGTGGCTCGCCGCGGCACCACAGGGTATTAAAATATCAACTTTTTAGAATTTCGGGCATTCCCATTTCAAATTCTCAACGCAAGGGTCGCATCCCAAATTGAGGGCAAGCCCAATACATTGCGCATTTTTCCCTTTTTTGATGTGGGAATACGCAAGGTCGATAGTTTCCGAAACCTTGTTGCCGTTGGCATCAACGCCCTCTACCACAACTTCGTAGAAATCCATGTAGTTCGTATAGCGGTACGAAACCGAATTAATCTTCACATATTGCTTTGCATCGTAACCGTCGGCACAACAACCGCAATACAAAAGAACATACTTCTGCTTCTTGAGAAGCTTCACTGCTTCTTGTGCATCCTGCTCAGAAATGTACTCCAACTGGTCGGCAAATGCAGCCATCGAAAGGCAAACAATAGAAAAAAACAATAAAATCAATCTTTTCATATCAAAACATCATTTAATTTTTCACAAAAATAATCAATCTGCTCGAGACGACAAAAAAAACAACATCTGCCAGCATAAATTTCTTTGAATTCGCCAATCTTTAAATCCTTGAATTTTTGTATAATATTTTTCCTCTATTTAATTATTCGTATAAAAAAAAACACTTACCTTTGTGCGCTTGCTTCAAGATTGTATTTGAGGTAATTAAATTAAATTTGGATTGTTTGATTTTAAAGCCGAGGGATCCGATGGCATATAACGGGAGGTTTGAAATATGAAAAAACTATTATTTAGTGTGCTTCTACTGCTAGCAATGGCATTTGGAGCGGTCGCTCAGACAGAAGTGACGATTGGCAATGGTACTGATTCGTATTATCATTTGCCAATAAACATGTGGTACAATTATTCACTTAATCAGCAGATTTTTACGGCTGAAGAAATTGGTTCGGCAGGAACAATTACCTCTATCAGTTTCTATTATGATTACACTGATGCATTCAGCTTGCCAGGAATCAAGGTGTACATGATGAATATTGATAAAAATTCATTCGAATCTGATGCCGATATTGTTGATATGACAGGAACTACATTGGTGTATGAAGGCAATGTCAGTGCAGCTGGCAGAGGCTGGATAACCATTGAACTTGATGACGAATTCTATTATAATGGCAACGACAACCTTTTGGTTTGTATGTATGATCACATCTATGGTTATCCTGGTTCAAGTTATACATATAGATGCACCGAAACTACCGATTATATGTCAATTAGCTATTACAGCGATACTTATTGCCCCGATTTTGATAATTTGACATCGTATTCTGGAAATAAATATATATATAATTATCGTAACAACATTAAGCTAACGATTGATCCTAATGCAAGTACTTCATGCCATAAAGTAAATAGTCTTGCAGTAAGCGATATTACTACCTCGACTGCCTATGTTTCGTGGATGCCTGGCGGCAGCGAAACCGCTTGGGTGCTCAAGTATGGTGTTCATGGCTTTGATGTTGAAACCGAAGGTACTACCGTAGAACTTACAAGTACAAACTATACAATAAATGGTCTTGCGGATAATACTCCATACGATGTATTTGTAAAGGCAGTTTGCAGTAACGATGACGAAAGCAGATGGAAAAGGGTAACATTCCGCACAGAATGTGACGCAATTGTTTCTTTCCCATGGAGTGAAGATTTTAATACCTACGATAGTGGCCCTTTTTCTGCTCCATGCTGGGAAAACGAACACTTAGAAGGCTATGGTTCTGGTATTTTCTGGATATATCCGTACGGTAATGAATCGAATAATACAGGATTAATTTATCTGCCCAATATGACAAGCGGGACATTGACCAAGCTGGTTCTGCCGGGAATGACAATACCCGACGAAGGCATTTACAAATTCTCAATTGATGTGTTGCGAAATTCTGACAGTTATGCAAATGAAGGCATACGAATTTTTGCAAGTACCGATGGAGAAATAGAAGGAGCTACAGAGCTGGGATTCGTATCGCGTGACTATACACAATCCGATGGCGGCGTAGTGACAGAGGAAGATGATTACGGGTGGTACACATACGCGTTCACAATTCCTTTCTCAGGAACATGCTATATCATATTGAGAGGAGAAAGCCAGTATGGAAGTGGCACATATATGGATAATTTTGTTGTTCGTGAAGCTTATAGCGAAGCCGAGATTCTTACATTTACATTACCTACCCAGATGTCAGAAGCTACAATCAATAGCGGAAACGGAACTATTGCAGTATCGGTTGCAAATTCGACCGACATGGATGCACTTGTTCCGGAAATTACAATTTCTGATTTTGCAGAAATCAGCGATCCGACAATCACGGGCGAAGGAAATGTACGTACTTTTGCATACACAGTTACCGCTGAAGCAGGAAATACCAAGGATTGGACGATTACCGTTACGAGAGCTCCTGTAAGCCACAACGCTTTCATTACCGGATTTACATTCTACGGTCAGAAGGAAGGAACAGAGGCTACAATCGTTAGCGACACTGAAAACGGCATTTATACCGTAAATGCAGTTGCAGAATGGGATCTTGAACTTTATGACATTGCTCCAACAGTAACAGTTTCAGTTGCTGCGACTATGACCCCTGAAAGCGAGACATCTCATGATTTCACAAATCCGGTTAACTATACGGTAACAGCAGAAGATGGAGAAACTACTCACACTTACGCAGTTACAATAGTAAACGACCCCGACGCTTGTATAACCCCATGGAATATATATGTTTCAAATATTACGACTAATTCGGCAACCGTGTTGTGGGAACAGGCATATATCGAAACTTCGTACCGCATAAAAGTGTCAACCGAATCCATGCGCGACATGACATTAACCGCCGATGTATTTGATGGAATTGTTGATACTACAACCAAGGACATTGAAGGTTTGACACCAGGTACATTGTATTATGTATATATCCAGTCGAACTGCGAAAATGCCGAGGATTGGGAATACATTGATTTTACGACAGCTTGTGAACCAATTTCCGTATTGCCGTATGAAGAAGGTTTTGAAAATTATTTTCCATTTATGACTCCAGTTTGCTGGACAAAAGTCGGCGACGGATATGCGATGATTACTGACTATAACGGAAATACAGGTACTAATTCTGTAATATTTGGTGGAACAACAAACGGAAATATACTTGCATTGCCGCAATTTGAAACGAATGGATCGGCGATAATGCTGGATTTCTATACTAAACCAGAGAGCTATACTAATTCAAATTGTGGTACTTTTGAGGTAGGATATATCACCGATCTTAACGATGCAACTACATTTACAACATTAGAAACATATTCATACGATGATTGGTCAGATAACCAACATGAGAGAAAGGTTGTAAATATGTCATCGGTTCCTGCTGGCAGTTATTTTGCATTCAACCATAAGGCTAATTCACATAATTGGTATTGGTTTGTTGACGATGTTGTTGTACGTTATGTTTCCGATGAAGCCGAAATCGTTGACTTCGACTTCCCGACCCGCATGTCTGCTCCTGTAATCGACACAGCAAATGCAACCGTTGCAGTTGTCGCTTCGTATCAGGCAGACTTTGATGATCTTGAAGAAACTGTTATTGTATCGGACTATGCTACATACGTAGAAAATACAGCAAACATTGCAGGAACAACAAAGACTTACACTTATACAGTTACTGCAGAAGACGAAACAACTACCAAGGACTGGACCGTAACCGTAACCAAGGCCGAGGCTGCAAGCACTGCAAACGATATTCTTTCTTTCACATTCGATGGTCAGCATGGAGAATCGATTATTGACACAACAGCAAAGACCGTTACAGCATACGCAGAATGGTATATCGACCTTGATGATTATATTAGTCCAGAAATAATCGTTTCGCCAATGGCTACTATTACTCCGGAAAGCGGTGTTGCACAGATATTCAACGAGCCTGTACAATATACGGTTACGGCCGAAGATGGCGAAAGTGTTGCAACATGGACAGTCACAATAACTACCGACCCGAATGCATGTGTAAATCCATTTAATTTGAATGTTTACAATGTTGAGGAGACAAGTGCAACTTTGCAATGGGAACCGTCATTTAACGAAACTTCATACCATGTAAAGGTTTCTACTACCGAAATGGATGACATGACAGCAACTGCCGATGTTTACGATGGCGAAGTTGCTCTTGCTGGCGATGAGATTGAGCTTGATCTTACCGAGCTGGCAGCATCAACTTCATACTATGTATATGTACAGTCTAACTGTGGTACAGACGAATGGGTAGAAACTTTCTTCATGACAGAATGTGATGGTTCCGCACATTCGCTTCCGTTTATCGAAACATTCGATGCGACATCGGCTACCAGACAGTGCTGGAATATTATTGATGTCAATCATGATTATTACACATGGAGTTACGATTACGATTATATTTATTACGAAGAAGTAGCAAGATATAATTATTCCTATTATAATGCTAACGACTGGTTGATCTCGCCAAAACTTGCTATTGTTGAAGGTGCGAACTTAACATTTGAATACTGGTGCGAACGGGATTATCCAGAAAGGTTCTCTGTTTATGTAATGGATAATCCTGCTAACTACGCATCGGCAACTCAGGTTCTTTCTACACAAATAGCAAACAGCTCATTTATTTCTACTATTCCGAGCATCAATCTAACAGCATACGCCGGACAGGAAATCTATATAGGCATCAAGTGTGAATCTGAAGCAGATCAAGAGTCCTTGTTTATCGACAACTTCAAGATTGAAGTAATAACTCACACAATCACTCTTACAGTTGGTGAACACGGTTCTGTTACCCCATGTGGTGAAAATGGTGTGGTAACCGTAGGTGATGGCGCCGATGCAGAATTTACTATCGCTCCAGACGATGGTTATCAAATCGAAGCCATATACATTGACGGTAATCCTATATATTGTGATGTTGCAGGAGAAACTTATACTTTCACCTCTGTGTCAACCGACCATACCCTTAGCGTTACATTCGTACCGTCAGTTTCTGTTGACGAGAATGAAGCCGCTTCGATGTCGGTTTACCCGAACCCGAACAACGGTATGTTCAGCATCGACTTCAGCAACATCGAAGGTGATGCAACCTACCAGATTATCGATGCTCGCGGTGCTATCATCGAAACTCGCGACATCAACGTTGCAAACGGTGAAACAATGACATTCAACCATAACCTCGTTCCCGGCACATACTTCGTAAGAATCATCAATGCCGACAAGGTTTACGTTGGTCAGATTGTTGTTGAATAGTCAGCATACATTAAAAACAAAAAAGGTCGCTTTCGGGCGGCCTTTTTTTGTTTCTGGTTCAAAGTCCAATGTTCAACGTTTAACTTCGTTTATGGCTTCGCCGTTCTGGTTTCCGGTCACTGAGCTTCGCTCTCTGAGCCTGCGGCGTACTGAGCCGTCGCACTGAGTGAAATCGAAGTGTTGTCGAAGTATCGAAGCATTTTCGTTTTCTTCTTTTCCTGTACATCCATAAAATCAGAAAAAGAGTTTTTCTTTCAGAAAAAAACGTTTACTTTTGTAGCCCGAAATATAATATATGAGGTTTATATATTTTTTAGTTTGTAATTAATTGAGGTTTTTTAAAGCCGAGGGGTCCGATGGCATATAACGGGAGGTTTGGAATATGAAAAAACTATTATTTAGTGTGCTCCTATTGCTGGCAATGGCATTTGGAGCGGTCGCACAAACAGAAGTGACGATTGGTGATGGTTCAGGAACGGACTTTTATTTTCCTGTAAACATGTTTTACAATTATTCGCTTACGGAGCAGATTTATACTGCAGAAGAAATTGGTGTGGCAGGAACAATTACCTCCATCAGTTACTATTATGATTTCGTTAATTCTTTCAACCTGTCAAATATTAAGATATACATGATGACTACGAGTAAGAGCTCGTTTAGTTATTATGGTGATATAGTTCCTTTAACAGATGCCACATTGGTGTACTCTGGCGACTTTGCAGCTTCTGATGTCGGTTGGATGACTATTAACCTCGATGATGAATTTTATTACAATGGTACAGACAATCTTATTGTATGCATATACGATCCGATTTTTGATTATCCTGGGTCGAATTATAAATTTTATTATACAACAACTAGTGGATACACGGCAATTACCTATTATAGTGATACTGATGTTCCTAACATTGACGATTTGTCATCGTTTGGTGGAAATAAGGAGGTTTTCAGGGGACATAGCGATATTAGACTCGTTATTGATGTAGAAGAAAATCCTGCATGTCCGAAGGTTAGAAAACTTGCTGTTAACAATGTTACTTCTTCAACTGCAAATGCTTCGTGGAGGCCGATTGGTAGCGAATCCACATGGGTGCTCAAGTATGGAACTCATGGGTTTGATATAGAAACCGAAGGTACTACCGTGGAACTGACAAGTACAAGCTATACATTGGAAGGCCTTGAGACAAGGACTTTATATGATGTATATGTAATGGCTGTTTGTGGAGATGATAACGAAAGCGGAATGAGAATGCTTACATTTGAAACAGAATGCGAACCAATTGCTGATTTCCCATGGACAGAAGACTTTGATTCTTTGCCAGATTTAAATTTCCCAGACTGCTGGTCGATTATTAATAATAATCAAGATGACGATTATTGGTATATAGACAATTATAATCCGGATAATATTCAGGCTGCTATTTATACAGATTATAATGATGGAAACAATGACGACTACCTCATACTTCCTCCCTTTGAGCTTGACGGTAACTATGGATTTAGTTTCGATGTGCGCGTTGAAAGCGCAGACGAACCCAATGACTACGAGGTCCTTCTTTCCACAACATCATCAAGTATTGAAGATTTTACAGTGGTACTGCAGCCCCTTGAAACGGTTAACAATACATCATTTCAGAGAAAAAATATTCCATTGCCAGATTATCACGGAATAGTATATGTCGCTATTCATGTTCCTCAGGGCGGTATTGATGGATGGTATTTGTTCTTGGATAACTTTGAACTTCGTGATGCACTCCACGATGCAGAAATTGTTGATTTCAGATTCCCAACACGTATGGCCGCTCCTCTAATCGACAGCGAAAATGCAACGGTTACTGCAATCGCTTCGTATCGGACAGACCTTGAAAACCTTGCCGAAAGTCTTGCTCTTTCGGTTGATGCTATTTATGTCGAGAATAGTGCAACCATATTAGACAATGAAAAAACATATACATACACCGTTACAGCAGAAGATAGGACAACCACCAAGGACTGGACTGTTGTTGTTACAAAGGCAGAATCTGCAAGTACCGCTAACGATATTGTTTCGTTCACATTCGACAATCAGGTAGGAGAGTCGGTAATAGATACAGAAAATAAAACCGTCTTAGCGTATGCGGAATGGGATTACGACCTCATAAATCCTATAATACCGAATATCGAGGTTTCGCCAATGGCTACCATCAGCCCCGAAAGCGGTACGGATCAATATTTCAACGCACCGGTTGTATATACTGTTGTAGCCGAAGATGGCGAAAGTACTGCCAACTGGACTGTAACAATCATCAACGACCCGAATGCTTGTATTATGCCATATTACATTGATATTGACAATATAACAGCTACAACTGCATCTTTGGCATGGTATAGGATTTATACGGAAACATCTTACCTCCTGAAGGTTTCTACAACCGAAATGACAGATATGGATGCAGAAGCCGATGTATATGACGGAACGATTGCTGTTAATGGTGACGAGATTAACGTTGATCTTACCGGATTGACGGCCGCCACAACTTACTTTGTGTACCTTCAGCCTAATTGTAGCACCGATGATTGGTACGAAACCTTCTTTATTACAGAATGCGGCAGTTCTGCATATCGTCTCCCATTTGTCGAGACATTCGAAGAAGTTTCGGGATCAAGACAATGCTGGACTATAGTGGATGCAAATGATGATAATACCACTTGGAGTTATGATAATATGATTACTGGTAATGGAGAATCAGCATATTATAATTTCGATTCATTTAATGATGCCAACGACTGGTTGATTTCTCCTAAGATTGCAATAGTTGAAAATGCGTTTCTGACATTCGATTATGCCGTAAACTCTACTACTATTTCGGAAAGATTCTCGGTATATGTAATGGATGATCCGGAAAACTACGAAACTGCAACACAGATTCTTGCAACACAGATTGTAAATAATGATGAATTCGTGTCGATAACTGACATCGACCTTTCTGAATATGCAGGACAGGATATTTACATTGGTATCAAGTGCGAATCGGAGGCTGATCATTATTCTTTCATTGTCGATAACTTCAATGTTTTATTGCCATCGTACACAATAACAGCAACTGCTGGTGAAAATGGTACAATCAGCCCTGCCGAATTAACAGTTTACGAAGGTGAAGATGCCGAATTCACAATTGTAGCTAATGGCGGCTACAGAATAGCAAGCGTAATGGTTGATGCAACAAATAATGTTGCCGAAAGTCTTGTTGCTGGTGATGGCGTATTCTTATATACATTCGAAAATGTAA
This sequence comes from uncultured Bacteroidia bacterium, assembly GCA_902790405.1. Lineage (GTDB taxonomy): Bacteria > Bacteroidota > Bacteroidia > Bacteroidales > ML635J-15 > Bact-19. Next base: position 22,857 of record CADARW010000001.1, on the reverse strand, counting down.
CAGCAGACCATACAATTGACGTAACATTCGAAGAAATTCCTACCTATTTAATAACAGTAGAAGTTGGCGAAAATGGTAACGTTTATTATAACGACGTATTGGCTTCCGATCATGTAGCAGTATATGAAGGTGATACTCCGGAATTTGTAATCACACCTGCTACAAATTACCAGATAGCAGTTCTCACAGTAGATGAAAATGCTATAGATCTTACGCCGGTACAGTTGGGCGGTTATACCTACACATTCGAGCCAGTTACGGCAGCTCATACTCTTTCGGTAACGTTTGAACTGATACCAGTTACCCATACAATCGTAGCAAGTGCAGGTGAACATGGAATTATTTCTCCGAGTGGAAATGTAGATGTAACAGATGGCGAAGACCAGATATTCTCAATCACTCCTGATGGTGGCTACCGCGTAGCAAGCGTAACGGTTGATGCTGCTAATGTCACTGAATCTATTGTCGCTGGTGATGGCGTTTTCTTCTACACATTCGAAAATGTAACAGCAGACCATACAATTGACGTAACATTCGAAGAAATTCCTGCTGTTACCTACACAATCACAGGAACAGTAATCGGTGGCCACGGAACAATGGATCCCGACGGAGAAATCACTGTTAACGAAGGTTCCAATTATGATGTTACTTTTATTCCTGACGAGGGATACGCTTTGGATACTGTAAGAGTAAACGGTTTGATTAAATATCCTGTTGAAGGAACTGGCTATATAACAAACAATGTGTATTCGCTTACCAATATTTCGGAAAATTACACAATAACTGTCAAATATAAGGATATAAGGACTTACTACAATGTCCATGTTGAGCTTCAAACAGCAGGCGGTGATGCAACGCCAAGGGATACATCTGTTCTTGCTGGTTCCGACATAACAATACAGGTAATGCCTAACGAAGGATATCATATTTCTCAGTTGGAAATCGATGGCAGTATTATTGGTAGCACAGCAATAAATGAAATCTCTTTCCGGAATGTACAGGCAGACCATCATGTTAAGATAGCATTCTTCCCCAACTCGGTAGAAGAGAACGCCCTCTCTGCATTGAGCGTTTACCCGAACCCGAACAACGGTATGTTTAGCATAAACTTCAGCAATTTCGAAGGTGATGCAACCTACCAGCTCATCGACGCTCGCGGAGCTATCATCGAAACCCTTGACATCAACGTTGCAAATGGTGCAACAATGAACTTTAACCACAACCTCGATGCTGGTACTTACTTCGTAAGAATCATCACCGGCGACAAGGTTTACGTTGAGCAGATTGTTGTTGAATAATCAAAAACACATCGTAAATAGCAAAGGCTGCCTAACGGCGGCCTTTTTTTGTTATGTAGAGACGTAATGCATTACGTCTCTACAATAAAATATACACATATCCCATTTTTTTGTTACAAATATTTCATATATACACAAATAAACATTATTTTTGCGCTGACTAAAAAATATATATGAGGAAAATATTTTTTAGTCGTAACTAAATTGGAATTCGTAAAGCCGAAGCCCCCGATGGCATATAACAGGGGGCGTAAAAAATGAGGAAGCTGATATTAAATATCTTATTGTTGCTTGCGATGGCAATTGGAGCTGCCGCACAGGAAACCTTGACGGTTTACGATGGAACGGAGACAAGCAATCATGTGCCTGTTTATGGTTTTTACTGCGATGCCTACTTGAAAGCTGAATTTGTTATCCCGTCTTCAGACTTGGACGAAATGAACGGTGGAACTATTTCAGGAATGGAGTTCTATTTGAGCTCTCCAGCAGCGGAGGCATGGACAGGTACTTTTCAGGTGTTTTTGAAAGAAGTAGATGCAACTACGCTAAGTGCATATAGTGGCACTGAAAATGCAACTATTGTTTATACAGGAACACTTGATGGTACAGGAAGTACAATGACTGTTGATTTTTCCGAGAATTATGTTTATCAGGGAGGCAATTTGTTGGTTGGTTTTTATCAAACAGCAACGGGAAATTATAAGAGTGTTTCTTTTTTGGGAACAACAGTTGATGGATCTAGCATACAGGGATATTCTTATTCCTCATTGGAAGGCGTGGCACCTAATCAAAGAAACTTTATCCCCAAGACAACTTTTACATACGACGGATCATGTACAAAGCCTACAGAACTTGCTGTAAGCAATGTGGGTTACACTAGCGCAACACTATCATGGACTGCTGGTGGAGAAGAGACTGCATGGGTTCTAAAGTACGGCCTTTCTGGTTTTAATGTCGCAACTGAAGGCACATCGGTTGAACTCACAGAACCAACATATAGTTTAACAGGACTTGCCGATAATACTTCATACGATGTTTATGTAAAGGCTGTTTGCAGCGAAGGCGATGAAAGCAGTTGGCAAAAGACGACTTTTAGAACTTCAAGTTGTTTAATTACAACTTTTCCATGGGAAGAGAATTTCGACTCATATGATAATGGTAACTTTACTGCACCGTGCTGGGTTAACGAGCATATATTGGGGTATTATTCATATGTTTTCGAGATATATTATCACCTGTTGTATTTGCACACTATGGCAAGCGGAAATATGGTAAAACTAGTCCTTCCAGAAATGAATTTCGGGGGTGTATTTCATAAGTTCGTTTTTGCTATATATCGTACCAATTTTTATATGCCAGAAGGAGGTGTCAGAATTTTTGCAAGTGTTGATGGACAAATAGAGGGCGCTACAGAATTGGCTTTTGCTAGTGTTCAATATAGTGCAGCAAGCGGAATAATCCCCGCTGAAACTAGTACAGGTTGGTACACCTACGAGGTGAATATTCCTATATCAACAGGTCCATGCTACATTATAATACGAGGAGAAAATCCGACTCCCTATGAAATTAAGTTGAATAATTTTATGGTAATAGATGCAGGTCTTTGCCATGATCCTACCGATTTGAATGTTTCTAATGTGACCGATCGTTCTGCTGTAGTATCATGGACTCCTGGTTCTGACGAAACTTCTTGGCAGATTTGTATAAACGATGATGAGGACAATCTTATAGATGTAAATACAAATCAGTATGTATTGAGCGGTTTGGACGAGGCTACTTCTTATTCGGTAAAGGTGCGTGCAGTTTGCGGCGGAGAAAATGGCATAAGTAAGTGGTCTGAGGCAGTTTCTTTTGAAACTTATGAGGATTTGTGCAAAATACGTTTCGAACTTACCGATAGCTATGGCGATAGTTGGAATGGCGCTGCTATTAGCATAACAAATGTTGCAACGGGGGAGGTTTTGGGAACGGTTACTAACCAGAACCTAAATGGTATTTCTGGCTCAGGTGAGAACGAGGTTAATATTGTTTATTTTCCAGTTCAAAGCGGCATGGAATTAGCATTTAGCTGGGTTTCTGGCAGTTATGATAACGAATGTTCTTATGTCGTATATGGGACAAACGAAGAGGAGATATTTTCGGGTTCAGGGACAATGTCGTCTGCCGTAACATATATTGTAAGCTGTTCGTATTGTAGAGTCCCTGCAGATTTGCGGGCAAACGATGTGTCGGAAAACACTGCGACTATTAGTTGGACTGGTAATAACGAAAGTTATGAAATAAGATACAGAAGAGAAATATCAGAGCCCCAGCAGGTTATATTCTCTGAGGGATTCGAAAATGGCATTCCGGAAGGATGGACAAATATTGACTCAGACGGTGACGGATACACTTGGGGGGAGACTTCCGGTGGTTATGGTGGAAGTGATTGTATTACTTCTGGAAGTTACGATTTTTCGGCTGGAGCTCTTAGTCCAGACAACTGGATAATAACTCCTGCTGTCGCATTGCCGCAGGGAGTAGAAAACATTAATCTTAAGTTTTATGCAAATGCTCAGGATTCTGAGTTTGCCGAAGATCACTATGGAGTTTATATTTCGACAACTACGGTTGATACGGCTGCATTCACATTGCTGTGGGAGGAAAATATGACTGCCGAGGGCGGTTCTCACAGAGGAGTTCCTGGCGCATGGGGCGAAAAGAATACCGATCTTACCGCATACGCAGGACGGACCGTATATATCGCAATCCGCCATTTCAATTGCTATGATATGTTCTTTTTGAATATTGACGAATTCAGTATAAATGTAGAATATAATAGTGTATGGACTGTGCTAACGGCAACGTATACTCTTGTTGACTTGGCTGAATTGACACCAGGAGCTACCTACGAATATCAGGTTAACGGAATTTGTGGCAATATCAACGACAACTGGTCAGAAATAAACACATTTACTACTGTCGCAGAATGCCCGCAACCGTCAAATCTCAATGTGGTAACTACAGTTAACTCTGCTAGTATAACATGGACAGGAGCCAGCGACAGCTATGTCTTGCGTTACAGAGATTCCAGAACACAGACTTTGTTGTCGGAAAGTTTCGAAAACGGCATTTCGGACGAATGGACTATTGTTGATGCCGATGGCGCCGGATTCACCTGGGGACTGTCGTCGGAGTTGATGTCGGGTTATGTGGCACATAGCGGTAGCGATATGCTCTCTTCGCAAAGTTTCGATTTTACGGCAGGTACGCTTACTCCCGACAACTGGCTTATTACTCCCGCTGTCGCATTGCCCGAAAATGCCGAAAGCATCAATTTCAGATTCTATGTGAACGTTCAGGACGTGGCATATCCTAGCGAACATTATGGCGTTTACATTTCAACCACCACAACCGACCTCGACGCTTTCACATTGCTGTGGGAAGAGGATTTGAATGCTGCAGGTGGCACTCACAGAACCCAGGGCGCGTGGGGCGAAAAGAACACCGACCTTACCGCATACGCCGGACAGACGGTTTATGTTGCAATACGCCATTTCAACAGTTCAAACATGTTCTATTTCAATTTGGATGATATTGCGGTTGTGGCTACAATAGAAACTCTCGATTGGACAGAGGTTACTTCTGCCACTCCGCCCTTCGAATTGACAGGATTGCCATCGAATACTACATATTACTACCAGATTAATGGCGTATGTGGCAGCGACGACGACAATTGGACTGCCGTAAACACATTCACCACTTTGCCGTTTGGATACACTATCACAGCAACAGCTGGCGATGGCGGAACCATCACCCCGTCGGGAAATGTGACCGTTTACGAAACTACAAGCCAGTCGTTTACAATTACAGCCAACGCCGACTATCGTCTAGCAAGTGTCATGGTCGACGGTGCTGAAGCAATTGACCAGCTTGTCGATGGTGTTTACACTTTCACAAACGTAAATGCAAACCACACTATTGCAGCAACCTTCGAAGCAATACCTACCTATACTATTACTATTAGAAAAGAGGAATATGGCTCTGTAACTTACAATGGCACAGAACTACAAGACAATGAAACTGTTACGGTGCAGGAAGGAGCAACTCCATCATTCGAAATCGTCGGTTATACTACAACAAATGGAGACAGGTATATTATAGGAACACTTACTATTGATGACGAAGAAGTTGAGGTAAGCGGAGAATTCTCCGAAAACCAATCTTTCACATATACATTCGAGCCTGTAAATGCAAACCACACTCTTGCTGTAACATTCGTCTTTATAAGTTCGGTTAATATGTCCGAAGCTGGGTATATGGTAGTTTATCCGAATCCCAATAATGGTACTTTCAGCATCGACTTCAGCAACTTCGAAGGAGAGGCAACCTACCAGCTCATCGACGCTCGCGGTGCTGTTGTTGAAACTCGCGACATCAACGTGATGGATGGTGAAACCATGAACTTCAACCACAATCTACATGCTGGCACTTACTTCATAAGAATCATCAGCGGCGACAAGGTTTACGTTGAGCAGATTGTTGTTGAATAATTTATGCAACACAAAATAGACAAGGTCGCTTTCGTGCGACCTTTTTTTTTTGCGCCGCAGCCACTCACAGTAAATACATACCATAGCGCTATTCAACAAAAAAATCTCATCGCAACGATTTTTGCAATATCTTTGCACGATTTTTCATTTTAACGATGACACAAAGGAAACGAAATATGACAACAGCCGGAATATTTACGATATTACTATTGCTAGTATCCAACATATTTATGACATTCGCGTGGTACGGCAACCTGAAACTGCAGCAGATGGACATTTCCACCTCGTGGCCGCTGATACTGATAATATTATGTTCGTGGGGGCTTGCTTTCTTCGAATACTGCGCAATGATTCCCGCCAACCGCCTAGGTTCGCAGATTAACGGTGGTCCATTCTCACTTATGCAGCTAAAAATCATACAGGAAGCCATCTCGTTAACGGTTTTCACTGCTATTGTCGCACTGGTTTTCAAGGGAGAACCTATAAAATGGAATCACCTTGTGGCATTCGGCTTTATAATATTAGCGGTATTCTTCGCCTTCCTCAACACTGGCGACAAAAACAAACCGGCAAAGGATAGCACCGAAATAACCACGACGACCGAAAATCCACATTCGCCCGACAGCGAAATCAAACTTTGAACAGGCAAAAAGCCATTCACAGCCCGAAAAATATCGGTGCTGATTATTAGCGACATACAAAAAAGTTATGAACAAGTTGGAAAATCTGTCTGCCAAAACAGCGGCTATTTCACCAATAAATATTACTTTTGACATTTGAATTTATAACGAAACAAAATGGGTAAGATAATAGCATTAGCCAATCAGAAAGGTGGAGTTGGGAAGACCACCACAGCCATAAACCTCGCAGCAAGCCTCGTAGCTCTTGAGTACAAGGTGCTGCTCGTCGATGCCGACCCGCAGGCAAACACCACATCGGGATTTGGTTTTGATGTAAAGAACATTCGCACAGGTCTTTACGACTGCCTTGTAAAGGATGAAGATCCTGAAAAAGTAATACTTACATCCGAAGAACTCGATGGTCTGTCGATACTTCCGACCAACATCGACCTTGTTGGTGCTGAAATCGAAATGCTCGATATGCCAAACCGAGAATACATATTAAAGAATGTTCTTGACAAAATTCGCGACAAGTACGATTTCATCCTCATCGACTGCTCGCCATCGCTCGGAATAATTGTAATCAACGCACTTACTGCATCCGACTCAGTACTTATTCCTGTACAATGCGAGTACTTCGCCCTCGAAGGACTTGGCAAACTGTTAAATACAATCCGCATAGTCCAGAGCAACACAAACCCCGATCTCGACATCGAAGGCTTTGTTATGACAATGTACGACAAGCGCGTGAAGATTTCAGAACAGGTGCTCGACGAGGTAAGGCATCATTTCGACGATATGGTTTTCAATACGATAATACACAGAAATGTAAAACTAAGCGAAGCTCCAAGCTACGGACAGTCGATTGTGGAATACGATGTTAGCTCTACTGGTGCAATAAACTACATGAACCTCGCAAAGGAACTTCTGCAACGTAACAATATGACTAAGTAATATGACAGACAAGAAAGATACAAAGAAAAATAAGAAAAGTGGTCTCGGACGTGGACTTGGTTCTCTAATTGACACCGATGCATCAGCCATAAGGAACAAGGCTACACAACAGAACGAAATCGCAATAGACTCAATCGAGGTAAACCCATTCCAGCCTCGTAAGGACTTTGATGAAACCGCTTTGCAGGAATTAGCCGACTCAATAAAGGAACTCGGTGTAATCCAAGCAATTTCGGTTAAGGACATGGGCAATGGCAAATACCAGCTCATTTCGGGAGAACGTCGTCTGCGTGCATCCAAGATGGCCGGACTGAAAAAGATTCCGGCATACATCCGTACCGATGTCACCGACCAGTCGATGTTGGAAATGGCTCTAGTTGAAAACATTCAGCGTGAGGACCTCAACGCAATAGAGGTGGCACAAACATACCAGCAACTCATCGACGAATGCAAGATGACACAGGAACAACTAAGCACTCGCGTCGGAAAATCGCGTTCGGCAATTGCCAACTTCCTGCGTCTGCTCAACCTTCCGCCAAAAATCCAGACCGGCATCCGCGACGAGAAAATCTCGATGGGACACGCACGCGCACTGCTCGGCGCAAAGGACGAGGAGACAATGCTCATGATCTACGACCAAATACTGAAATACGACTTCTCGGTACGCAAGGTCGAGGAAATCATAAAGGAATACTCCGGCGGAAAAGCAGAAAAAAAGGAGAAGAAGAAAGTGCTTGCAACCAGCGAAGACTATGCATTGCTTCAGAAAGGCCTTTCGAACTGCTTTGCAACCGACGTAGAACTCAAGCGCAACGCAAAGGGCAAAGGCAAGATAGTAATCCCATTCAAGAACGACAGCGAATTCGAACGCATTATTTCAATCCTTGACAAACTAAACTCTTAGCAATCGGAAATTGAAAATTGCGAAAAAAATATTATTCACTATCGGTTTGATTATCTTTGCATTAAGCACAAATGCACAAATTGACACAATAAGCAGGGAGCAAGCCAAAGAGAAGGAAAAATTCCATTCTCCAAAGACAGCTACGCTCCTGGCATTAATCCCCAGCGCAGGTCAGGCATACAACCGCAAATATTGGAAGATGCCAATAGTATACGCCACAATGGGCACCTGCATTTACTTTGCTATCAGCAACCAGCAGCAGTTCAGTAGGTTCAAGAAGGCCTACATGCAACGCGACAATGGCGAACACGACGAATTCTACGGCATGCTTTCGAAGGAAGCCCTAATGAACAACATGGACCGCAACCGAAAAATACGCGATTATACAATCGCTGGCGCTGTTCTGTTCTATGCCCTGCAAATTGTCGATGCTAACGTCGACGCTCATCTGTTTTATTTCGATGTTGGCGACGACCTGTCGGCCTGCTTCTACCCACAAACTTTTAACTCCATCTACACCAAAACGCCTATATTTGGTGTAGGTTGCACCTTAAACTTCTAAACCATGAAAAAAATATTTATCATATTCCTCATATTATTGACAACCGGAATGCTTCGGGCACAGAACGCCGACACAACAGGAGGCAACAGCAGGAAAAAGACTTTCGACATGGTTGACAGCCTCGAAGTATTCCTAAAGCAATGGTACTACTACACTGGACGCGACACCGTCTGCTACCTCGAGGACAACGACAGATATTATTTCGACACCGACCTGCCCGACTCTATTTTTAAGGAACGAGTAGAAAAAATAGCTACTCCTATAAACGTAGTTTACAACGCAAATGTCCAGAAATATATCGACAAGTATGTAAAACGTGGACACAGACTGGCGCCCAAACTGCTTGGACTTTCGCACCAGTATTTCCCGATGTTCGAGGAAAAACTCGATGCTTACGGCATTCCTCTGGAACTAAAATACTTGGCTGTAATCGAATCAGCCCTCAACCCGAAAGCAAAATCACCAGCAGGAGCAGTAGGCCTATGGCAATTCATGTACAAGACAGGTCTTAATATGGGACTTGAAATAACTTCGTACATCGACGAAAGAATGGACCCCGAGAAATCAACCGATGCAGCCTGCCGTTACCTTAAACTATTATACACCACATACAACGACTGGACTCTGGCTCTGGCGGCCTACAATGCAGGTCCTGGCAGAATCAACGGTGCAATGAAACGTTCCGGCAAATCGACATATTGGGAAATTTACCCTTACCTGCCCGAAGAAACTCGCAACTATGTGCCCGGTTTCATCGCTATGATGTATATGTTCGAATACCACAAGTTGCACAATTTCAAACCAGAAAAGATTGATTTCTACGAAGATGTCGATACCGTAATGATAAAGCAGCAGATGCATTTCGCACAGCTCGACTCAGTTCTCGGAATACCTGTCGAAGAAACTCGTGAACTCAATCCGCAGTACAAACTCGACATCGTACCAGCAACAGCACAATACTATCCACTAAAGATGCAACGCAAATACATCAGCAAGTTCATGGAACTCGAAGACTCGATTTATCATTTCCAGGATTCGTTGATGTTCAACAAGCAGAAAATCACCCAGGCAATCGCCGACAGCAAATATGGCGTTCCTTCGGGACAACCGGCAGGCACAAACGCAACAATATACACGGTAAAGTCGGGCGACGTGCTCGGAAGCATTGCAAAACGATATGGCACAACGGTTGCCAACATCAAGAGCTGGAACGGCTTGTATAGCGACAGATTGCAGATTGGTCAGAAACTGAAAATATATACCAAGGGCGCACCGAAGACTACAACCCCGACAACCGCAAGTTCGGGAAGCACCACGCCGCAGAAACTCGACCCTGCATACGAATATTATACTGTGCAGCAAGGCGATACCCCGGCAAAAATAGCAGCCAAGTACAATGGAGTTTCGGCAAGCGACATTATCGGTCTTAATGGTGTCGACCCATCAAAATTAAGAGTTGGACAAAAACTAAAGATAAGGAAAAAGTAAAATGAAAAACATTGCAGTATTGGCAGGAGGCTACACTTCGGAACGACAGATAAGCCTCAATTCGGGAAGCCAGATTCTTGAAAACATCGACAGGAATCTTTACAACGCCTACCTCGTAGATGTAAGGAAAGATGGTTTCTTCTGCATTTTCAACGGAAAGGAATACAGCGTTGACCTTAATAAGTTTGCCGTAGAAATCGAAGGCAAACCGACAAAATTCGACTATGCTTACCTTGCTCTCCACGGTTCTCCCGGCGAAGACGGTAAAGTTCAGGCTTGGCTCGATATGCTTGGTATCCCCTATTCCGCCTGTGATGTTTTCTCGTCGATGATAACTTTCAACAAGATTGCCGCAAAGAAAATGCTTGCCGACGAAGGCATTGCAATGGCAAAGATGGCAATAATCCGTGGCGAAAATCCTTTCGATGTTGACGAAATCATCGAAAAGGTCGGTCTGCCTTGCTTCGTAAAACCAGCTACAGCAGGCTCAAGCTTCGGTGTTACAAAAGTTTACGAAAAGGACAAGTTCATCGATGCAATAAACCTTGCACGTACCGAAGATACAAACATTATCGTCGAGGAATACATCAAGGGTACCGAAGTTTCGTGCGGCGTACTCAAGACTGCCGACTACGAGCAGGTTTTCCCCGTAACGGAAATATCGACCAAGAACGACTATTTCGACACCGAAGCAAAATATACGCCAGGTGTCACCAACGAAATCACCCCTGCCCGCATCAGCGACGACGAAACACGCAAGGTGCAGGAAGCCGTATCGCGCATTTACGACATTATCGGTTGCAGCGGAATCGTTCGTATCGACTTCATTATCAAGGAAGGAACACCGTATTTCATAGAGGTAAACTCCATTCCGGGCATGAGCGCCGAAAGCATTGTGCCTAAGCAGATTCGCACCATGGGCAAAAACATGACAGAAATACTCAATAAGGTAATAGCAGAAAAGTTGAAATAATTATGGTAAAGGAAATTTTCGACCACGTATCGGTAAGGGAATATGCCGACAAGGAGATTCCCGAAAGCGTTCTAAATAAGGTTCTCGAAGCCGCATCAAGGGCATCGAACACTGGCAACATGCAGATTTACAGCATCATTGTCAACACCGACAAGGAAATGATAGAAAAGTTGGCACCAACGCACTTCTGCCAGCCAGCAATAACTAACGCAAAGGCAGTGCTCACATTCTGCGCCGACATCAACCGCTTTAAAATCTGGTGCGAAAATCGGAATGCCAAGGCTGGATTCGACAATTTCCTAACTTTTATGACGGCTGCCACCGATGCCATAATTGCAGCACAAAACGCCTGCCTCGAAGCCGAAAGCAACGGATTGGGAATTTGCTATTTAGGTACGGTCATCTACAATGCCGACAAGATTATTGAGATTCTGAAACTTCCGAAAGGCGTTGTTCCTGTTGCGACAGTAACAATGGGCTACCCGGAACAGCAACAGCCACTTACCGAACGACTTCCGCTTGAGGCGATAGTTCATCGCGAGACTTATCACAACTTTAGCGCAAGCGACATCGACAGGATTTACACAGAAACCGAAAAGCTCGAATCGAACAAAAAATTCGTTGCCGAGAACAATAAACAGACACTTGCTCAAGTTTTTGCAGAAGTAAGATACACAAAGGAAGGCAACGAACAAGCATCTAAATGCCTGCTCGAAGTATTGAAGAAACAAGGATTTTTGCCAAATGAATAAAAAACTGATACTTACCATATTATTCGCACTATGCACAATGGTGATTGTCGCACAGACCGACAACACAACTCCTCGTGCCACTAGAGAAAAGACAAAGTACGAAAAGATGTTCGGCGAGGTTCAGTATGGAGAAAAGATATACAAGAAAGGCAGCAACTGGCTAACATTCGGTTTGGGGGTAAGCTACAAGATTAACTACGAACCCACTTACGAAAAAGGCCTCAACAGAACAGCCGCCCTAGCCTACCATTTCCGCTACAAAGCCATGTACTTCAACGTCGGATGGCATTTCTCAGGGGAATACTACTTCATAGAATACTGGTATAACAAAAACCTGAATTCGCGTGCAACACACCAACTCAACGACTTTCATGTAGGTGCCGGGTTGCGATTTGAGGACAGATGGTACAACTTTGCTTTTTTCATTGGTCCAGCATGGGCAATAGCAATGATTCCAAACCCCGACAATCCAAGCGGTTCGATTGTTAAACACACTGTAGGCGGACATGTGGAAGTTCAGACAACATTCAAATTCCTATACGACTTAGGAATTGGCGTTTCGCTATTTGGCAGCTTCAACAAGTATTATCAGGTAATTGGTGTGCAGGGGCATTTCTACTTCTCGAGCGCATACAAGAGAAAATACTAAAAGTATATACGATTCTATTTCAATAAACTTAGAAACTCAGAAACCTAGAAACTTAGAAACAACTTCAAACTCAGAAAAAACAATAACACTATGACTTACATCAAGGATTATATCAAGGAAAACAGAGAAAGGTTCTTCGAGGAACTTTTCGGTTTGATTCGCATTCCGTCAATAAGCTCGGAAGCATCGCACAAGTCGGACATGATAAAGTGTGCAGAACACTGGAAATACTTGCTCAAGCAGGCTGGTGCCGACAAGGCAGAAGTTATGCCAACCAAGGGCAACCCAATAGTTTACGGTGAAAAAATCATCGACCCGTCGAAGCCAACAGTTATAGTTTACGGACACTACGATGTTATGCCGGTTGACCCGATAGAACTTTGGAAGACAGAACCTTTCGAACCAGTTATCAAAGAAGGTAAGATCTGGGCTCGCGGTGCCGACGACGACAAGGGACAGAGCTTTATGCATGCAAAGGCATTCGAACTTATGGTAAAGACCAACACCTTGCCTTGCAACGTCAAGTTTATGCTCGAAGGCGAAGAAGAAATTGGTTCACCGAGCCTTACCGAATGGTGCGCAGAACAAAAGGACCTGTTGAAGGGCGATGTTATACTTGTTTCCGACACAGGAATGATCGCATCGGACATTCCGAGCGTTACCACAGGACTTCGCGGTCTTGCATACTGGGAAGTTGAAGTTACTGGTCCCGACCACGACCTTCACAGTGGAATTTTCGGCGGAGCAGTAGCAAATCCTATCAACGTGCTTTGCAAGATGATAGCCGAACTTCACGATGAAAACGGCAAGATTACAATTCCAGGATTCTACGATGATGTTCTCGAAGTTTCGGCAGAGGAAAGAGAATTGCTTGCTGGCAAGCCGTTCAACGAGGAAGAATACAAGAAAGCTATCGATGTTAAGGCACTGAAGGGAGAAAAGGGCTTTACAACTTGCGAACGCACAGGTATCCGTCCGTGTCTGGACGTATGCGGAATTTGGGGTGGCTATACTGGCGAAGGTTCCAAGACCGTACTTCCATCGAAGGCATTTGCAAAGATTTCGACCCGCCTTGTTCCAAACCAGGACCACAAGAAGATTGCTCAGCTTTTCAAAGAATACTTCGAAAAGGTTGCTCCTGAATATGTAAAGGTCGAAGTTCGTCCGCTACATGGAGGACAGGGATACGTTTGTCCAATAGACCTTCCTGCATACAAGGCAGCCGAAAAGGCATACATCGAAGTATTCGGCAAACGCCCGATTCCTGTTCGCAGCGGTGGAAGTATTCCTATCATCTCGCGTTTCGAAGAAGTGCTTGGCATAAAGTCGATTCTTATGGGCTTTGGTCTTGAATCGGACGCAATACACTCACCGAACGAGAATTATCCTATCGAGAATTTCCTCAAGGGAATCGAAACTATTCCGCTGTTCTACAAGTATTTTGCAGAAACGAAGTAAAACGCAATCAAATGATATGTAAGGCTGTCAAGAAACGACAGCCTTTTTTTGTTTGCAAATAAAGTCTTACCTTTGCAAAAAAATAATTGGAGATGATAACCAACGAAAAACTAAAATACAATACCGCAGTAATCGGCAGCGGAAGCTGGGCAACGGCAATAGTCAAGATACTTACAGCCAACCTCGAACGAACATCGTGGTGGGTAAGGAAAGATGAAATTGTGGAAGGAATCCAAAAATACGGACACAATCCCAGATACCTGAGTTCAACTTTTATCAATCCCGACAGCGTTGAAATAAGCACCGACCTCGAAGGAATTGCATCGAAGGCAGAATATCTGGTGATTGTCACACCAGCTGCATTCCTCCACGAGTCGCTAAAACCGCTGAAAAATATCGACATTTCCGGCAAGAAGATAATCACAGCAGTAAAGGGTATAATCCCCGAAACCATGCAACTCATTTCCGACTACCTGCACAGCAAATTCAATATCCCGCTGACAAACATGTCGATGATTAGCGGTCCGTCGCACGCCGAAGAAATTGCACAGGAAAAATACACCTTCCTTACCGCAGTCTCGGAAAACGAAGACCTAGCACATACCGTTGCTAAGATGTTTGCAAACAGATATGTACACACAACCACATCTAGCGATATGCTTGGCACCGAAATTGCAATCGTAATGAAAAACATATACGCTCTCGGCGCTGGCATCTACAGTGGTCTCGGCTACGGCGACAACTTCCTTGCCGCCTATATTGCCAACTGTGTAAACGAAATGAAAAACTTCGTTGAAAGCATGTATCCTGGCAAACGCAACTTGAACGATTCGGTATACCTTGGCGACTTGCTTGTAACAGCATACTCACGCTACAGCCGCAACCGTTTGTTTGGAAACATGATAGGACACGGTCTTTCGGTGCGTGTGGCACAGCTAGAAATGAACATGGTGGCGGAGGGCTACTACGCATGTCGTTGCGTACACGAGATAAACAAGAAGACTAACTTCAACATTCCAATTGCCGAAACAATATACGGAATACTTTACGAAGCAAAGAACGTCAACAGCGAAATGAAAAAACTTGCAGAATCTTACATTTAATTGAATCCAAGATGAAAAAAATAATAATCACCGGTGGCACAGGATACATTGGCTCACATACAGTTGTAGAATTTATAAATGCAGGCTACGAACCGATAATAATCGACAATCTTTCCAATTCGAATATCAATGTTCTTGATGGAATTGAGAAAATTACAGGCAAAAAGCCTACTTTTTACAAAGCAGATGTAACTGACGTGTTTGCCATGGAGAAAATTTTCTACGACAACAGCGATGCAGTTGCCGTAGTGCATTTCGCTGCGAGCAAGGCTGTTGGAGAATCGGTACAGAAACCATTGATGTACTACCGCAACAACCTCAACGGGCTTATCAACGTTCTGGAAATGATGGAAAAACATAGTGTAAACGGACTTGTTTTTTCGTCAAGCTGCACTGTTTATGGTCAACCTGAAACTCTGCCAGTAACCGAAGATACTCCTTTCGCAAAAGCCGAATCGCCATACGGAAACACAAAGCAAATCTCGGAGGAAATAATTCAGGATATGCTCAAGGCGACACCATCACTAAAGGCAATAGCCTTGCGCTACTTCAACCCTATTGGAGCACATCCGTCGGCACTCATCGGCGAACTGCCCAATGGCACTCCCAACAACCTTATGCCATACATCACACAGACCGCCATGGGAATCCGCGAATGCCTCAGCGTTTTCGGCAACGACTACAACACACCCGATGGCACGCCCATCCGCGACTACATAAATGTTGTTGATCTGGCGAAGGCACATGTTGCAGCAGTAAAATATTTGCTATCATCAAAGAACAACAATCAGTTCGACTTTTTCAATATCGGCACAGGCAAAGGCTCTACGGTATTGGAAGTTATCGATTCGTTTGAACGCAGCACAGGCTTAAAACTGAACTACAAAATTGTTGGTCGTCGTGCCGGCGACATCGAAAAGGTTTGGGCTGACACCACAAAGGCGAACAAAGTTCTCGGTTGGAAAGCCGAAAAAACGCTTGACGATACAACTTTATCGGCCTGGAAATGGGAAAAGGAATTAAGCGAGAGGCACTAAATTAGCATGAATATATTTTAATAATTCACTCCTCCCCTATATATTTCCTCGTTGTTGTCCCGAATTATAAATGTATAGTCGGAAGCTGGTTTATTGAAATTTTCGAAAGTATATGACACATTTATAACGCACTCGCAGTCCAACGAAGCTTGAACTACTATCGGGTCAACATCTATCTCAATTATCTTGTTTTCATCGTCGATTGTTGGGGAAACCAGTACGCCCTCGAAATTGCAGTTCGCAGGGATATTGTCGTGAAAAACCTCAATGGTGTTTTCAACAAATGAGATTCTGGTTTTCATAGCTTTTGGATGCTCGTTACACTCTGTATATTCAAGATTTGTAGCCACAAGTTTGTTTTCGTCCTTTTCGCATGAGGAGAAAAGCAGAATGCACAAAGCAACAATCAAAAAAAATCTAATATTTTTCATAATTCCCTATTTTTCAACAATTTCAATCTCATCAACAAACAGATGTGTTTCGCCACCAGCACCCCAATGCCATTCGGGAAGCGTACCGTAATATTTTGCAAAAACCTTCACATAACGCGCCTTGCAGTTGCTCGGTTCGCAACGGAAATTATAAATCTGCTGGCGGTAATCATTATCGGCTACATTATGGTTTACGGTAGCTATCTTCTTAAAATTAACGCCATCGTTCGAAGTGTAGTACTCTACATACTTAGGGAACATTATCCACGAACCCACATCCTGAATAAATCCGGTTTCGATTGACTTAATGTCTTTCTCTCCGCACAAATCGACAATAGCTTCGAAGTCCTGTCCATGATATCCCTGCCATTCGCCAGTACGGAAATCGTTGCCACCACGCAAACAATCTACAAGAGCATCGTCGCCGCCAGCGCTATACATTTTGTTGTATTTGCTTATCAGTTTTATGCGACGGTCGGCCGAAATCAATATATATTTGGCACTAACCGGTTTCGACGACACATAACCGTCGCGCTCAGAATAGAAACTGAGCGTAGTTGTTTCCTTTAAAATTATAGGTTCGGAATAAAGTTTCGCTTCGCTGTCGCCTATCGAATAGTAAATACGTGCGCTGTCGTCGCTGCATGCCAACTCAACTTTCAACGAATCGTGGAAAGTACGGTCACTAGTCAACGCATACGGAGCAGGAACAACCTTGAACTCATCGATGCGCGACGGATAAATGTCGGCGCTGTTGGTGCCGAATCCGTTCTGCGGGTCGGCAGTCATATAAAAGTCGATTCGTGCACCATCGGCAATGTCGGAATGCAAAATATAAGACTTAGTGTAGGGCTTTCCGTTTATTTCCATCTTGCCGACATAGATATTTTCGGGGCTATTGTCGTGAGTGACAATCAGGCATTTATTGCCGTTTTCGAGGTTAATCTGCACGGTGTCGAATATCGGGCTGCCAATATCATATACGCCGTTTGCAGGATTTATCGGATAAAATCCCATTGCGCTGAGGACATACCATGCCGACATCTGACCGCAGTCTTCGTTTCCGCAACTGCCGGCAGGTGTTGTGTTGTACATCTCCGACATTATCTGGCGGACAACCTTCTGCGTCTTGGTAGGCTTTCCGCAATAGTTGTACATATAGGCAATGTGGTGGCTCGGTTCGTTTCCGTGTACATACTGGCCAATAAGTCCGGTTATGTCCTTCAAATCCTTGCCGTGGGTTTCGCTGCCAGTCGAGAAAAGTTCGTCGAGTTTTGCCTCGAATGCCTCGTTACCGCCCATCAGCTCGATAAAACCGAGAATGTCGTGCGGAACATAGAAGGTATATTGCCACGAATTGGCCTCCGTGAAGTTGAAATCAATTTCTTTCGGGTCGAAATTCTCCTTCCACGAACCGTTCTGACGAGGACACATAAAGCCGCAACTCTTGTCGAAAATATGCTTGTAAGCCTGACTTCTAATCATATATTCGCGATAGGTTTCATTGTCGCCCTGCGATTTTGCAAACTGGGCAATGCACCAGTCGTCGAAGCCGTATTCGAGGTTTTTCGATACCGACTCGTGCTCCTCGTTCACCGACATAAAGCCGTGACGGGCAAAATCGCGCTTGCCAAGTTCGTCGGCGGTTGCTGTCGAAAGCATAGCCTCGAGTGCAAGACTTTCAAGATTTTTGAACTTTATGCCTTTGAAATATGCATCAACAATTGGCGGAACAGAGTGATAGCCAATCATACAGCCCGTGTAGTTCGACGAAAGTTCCCACATTGGCAACCTTCCGCCCTGCGAGTATTCGGCAATGAAAGTCTTGATGAAATCGACCGTGCGTGCCTGTTGCGTTATGGTATATAGCGGATGTGCAGCGCGGTAGGTGTCCCACAGCGAGAAAACGGTATATGTGGTAAAGTCGTCGCTCGAGTGAACCTGCAGGTCGGTGCCGCGATAGCGACGGTCAACATCTTGAGCCAAAGTCGGTTGTATGAACGAATGATACATTGCGGTGTAGAAAACCTTGCGCTGTTCCTCGCTTCCGCCCTTAACGACAATCTTGTTGAGTTCGCGGTTCCAAGCGTCGGAAGCATCCTTGCGCAAAGCATCGAAATCCCAGTTGGGAACTTCCTGCTCCATATTCTTCAGCGCACCTTCCTCGTCAACCTGTGAAATGGAAACCTTTACAAGTACCTCATTTACAGCACTATCGGCAACCTCAAAGACATACACGGCCTTGTCGGGACGGCAGAGCGAATCGCTTTCCCAGTCGAAGTCGGCAGGTTCTACAACGCTGACATCGGTCGAGAATTGCATTGCAAAGTACAGGTGCTGGTTGTCGGCCCAAGCGTGCGAACGGCGGACGCCAGTATAGCAGTTGTCGGAATGCTTGCGCAGGCCGGCCTCAAGAACAACATCGCGGTGTTCAAGGTCGAGGACAATGTAGCGCTTGCCTTCGCGGTTGAACTTGTAGCGGTGCATACCGACGCGCGGAGAAACGGTGAGTTCCACATCGATGTCGTCGTCGGAGAGTTTCACGGCGTAATAGCCTGGCTCGGCGATTTCGGTATCGTGCGAGAAATGCGACGAATATTCCTTGTTGTCGGTCGAGAACTTTCCGCACATCGGCATAAGCAGCACATCGCCGTAGTCGGAACAGCCAGTTCCGCTGAGGTGGGTATGCGTGAAACCGTAAATTTCGGAATCGGTGTAATGGTATCCGCTGCAACCGTCCCAGCCATCGAGGCGGGTATCGGGGCTAAGCTGAACCATACCAAAAGGCATAACTGCACCCGGGAAAGTGTGACCGTGTTCGGCGGTTCCCACCATCGGGTTTACATATTCCACAAGATTTTCTTCTGGCAGTTCGAAGCGTTCAGCCTTCTTGCTGCACGAAACCATAAGGCTTCCCATTAGAAGCACTACGACAAAAAAGCGTAATTTATTTAACATCATAACAATTTTGTGACAACCGCAAAAATACATAAAAAATGTACTGAAGGAAAAGATTTTTACCTCGAATTATTAATTGTTACACAATATTGTAGCGGCGCAATGCATTGTGTCGCTACAGATTGTTTTACACAAATATTTTTATTCCTTCACGATTTTCCGTTGCGAAATCTCCGCAATCTGCGGTGCACAGCATTATCTACAAAATCCCCGAATCATCGCTTACCATCGTCCTGTCAAGAGTAATCAATTTTAGTCTGTGGGAAGTGCAACCGTAACATATTTTAGTGGGAGAAACACCGCCAGTCTCGTGGTGGAAGATGGAAAATTTAAAAATAAATTGCATCATATCATTTTGTAAAAGACATTGTTTTTAGCGATATGCACATTACAAATGCTTATATTCAACCGTGTCGGAGTACAAATCCGACACGACGAACTGAAAATCCTACATGATCAATATAAAAAACAATGTCATTTAGAAATCAATGTCACCATCAACCAAAACTTTGTCCTCAATATAATCTAAAATATCCTTATGCAATTTTTCGCCATCTCTAATAAACGTTGCTTCAGTTTCGTTATACCCAAAAAAGTTATTTGATATCTTTTCTTTCAAGTCAATATATTTTGAATAAAACATATCAATATTGAGCAAGGTTTTGTTAGAAGAAAGGTCATAAAATTCCATTTTGAACATAGCATCCCTTGCTTTAAATCGCATGTTATTTGCAAAAATAATACTTCTGCCTTTGTTTACAACAGATGATACTGTATATTCAAATGCTTCATGATTACAAAGCATCAGAATTAAACGATTCTTACGGTAATTCACATTAGAAGGATTGTTCCTTATTGCTTTACTAATACACATATACGAAATAGATGCTATCTGTTGTTTTATGTCAATATCTGAAATGGTTTCGTATGATAAAAATATTGACAATCCCATTCCGTAACGTGCATAATCTTGAATGCGATTTAACTGTCCAGGATTATTTGTATAAGAGCGCCAAGCCTTATAAAGCGGATGGTATGTTGCATCACCATCATTTCCCATTGAAAGTTGTGCCATTGCTTCCACAACAAATTGTTCGGTTTCTGTCATTTTGTTTACTTTTTTTATTAATAATATTTTTGTTATCTGTAAATTTTGCTTAAAACATATTCTTTTAGAGACGAATACGGTGAATATGATATTTTTTGAAACATATCCGTTACTTGATTAATTTGTCCCGTAATTTGGTCTATAATTACCATTGGAACAAAACCTGCATTTTCATAATATGACTTTACCATAGATATTGCATAATTAGCGACCGTGTCTTTTGATAATCTACCGTATGACTGTGCTGACGATAATAACGGAATCAATTCTTGAGCAAAAACACTAGTAATATCAGGAATTGTATGTCCTCGGGAAAGCATAGGATCTTCTGTAATATTATATGGATTGTATGTTATGTTTTTGGGCTTTGTGTCTAGCGGATTTTGCGGTTTCCTGCATTTTGTTCCCGAAAGTTTTTCAAAGGCTTCAGTTACTTTTTGAATGTCGTTTTGCATTGTTTTAAACTTATTTCCAATCGGATTTGAATCCAATTCAAAATTAAAAATCACTTGCAATATATCCGACCAATTGTTAGACAATTCACTGATTGTTCTTTTCTTATGTTCATTATTAAACATTGCAGACTTTACTAAAAGATAATGGTTGGCAATATTATTATCTACTATGTCTATCATTTTTCCATACCCATATTCTATTTCATAAAAATAACCGAGAATGCCTGCGTATGAACGAGTTGTACTCATCATTTTTTCGCTTCTTCCTCCAATAATACTTCCTGATTCTTGAAAAATGTAACTTATTTTCGAAAGGATCTGAATTAGGTTTTCTAATTCTGATTTTGAAAACAAATTATTTTGGTTATTATTTTGCTTCTCGCTACTAAAAAAGTCTAAAATTCCCATAATCTCGAATATATGTTAAAAATATTTTTTATTAGTATCAATGCTAACAGTCAACAAACTAGACGAAATTCCATTTGCTTCTACAACATCTTTGGGAGATAAACGTTTGACAAAATTGCCATGTTCAAAATATCCAATCTGTATATATCCGTCGTTCGTAAACTTGAAAAAATATCCAGTTTTGTCCAAATTAGAATTATCCGTACCCACATACAAATCACCATTATTCATAAAGTGAAATCCTTTGGCTTGATTGTTTTCAATTTCTCCTATTAGAATTTGTTTTTTGGCAGAACTGATTTTTAATCCGCCATCCGTGTTTCTTACCATCCAAGTAACAGCATCTCCTAAAGAACAAACGCAATCATCTATTTTGAATACGCCAAATATGAAACCACGCTTATCAACACTAAAACACCATCCATCTGGTCTGTTGTTTACGAAATGCCCTGTTACCATTGAGTGGTGCATATTTATATAACACACCCCATTCATATATCCATCGCGCCAAAAACCAGTAATTTCGACTTCTTTGCTTATGTATTTTTTGCCGAAACCGTTTGGTAAATAATTAGCATTTATTATTTTGGCTTCTCCTGTATAGATTGAACCATCACTAAGCAATTCTTTCTCTACTTTTACACAATTTGGATTAAAACCGAAAATTTCTTCTAAAGTCATTGTATGTTCTTTTTTTCTCCGCCGACTCCCCAGAACGGTAACTACAAAAAAGAAAAACGTGGGAATCTTGTTACTCGCTCCCACGCTTCACGGCCTTCGCATTGCCTACATCTGTAAGATTGAGCAACGCGAAGCCCACGCTGTGTTATTATTGATGCATTACCAATATACACTAACGCAGATATTCACCGCTGCTTTTTCTTTGACAGATGTTCCAAAAGTTGCGAAGTTTTGAAGCGTCAAAGGAAAACGTCAGTAAACGTCTTTCTATATGTCTGCCATACCGCCCATCATAACGAAAAGCAATGTATGACGAGACAAAAGTACAAAAAATATGTACAGGGGAAATAAATCTTGGGATTTTTTTTGAAAAATTCACAACCATTACAAGGCTTGCAGAAAATGGAAACAGAAGAAAATTTGTTTATGGCAAGTGTCGTTGTAAAATCGAACGGTTAATATGCTGTGATATTTTTATTCCATCAT